>JAQGOT010000303.1 GCA_028293465.1 Pedosphaera sp.
GCGGATCCACGTTCGACGGCAGCCGGCGCTCGCGCCACATATAATACCACGCGTCCTCATACGCCGGGATCACATGCTTGGGTTTGATCTCCAGCATGCGGGCAAACAACGTGATAAATCGCTGCGCCTCCTTCTCGGTGTGGTTGTAACTCGTGGCTTCATCCGCAAACAGCGAGTCATCGTGCCATAGGATCTGCCCGTCCTTCCGCCAATAACAACCCAATGCCCAGCGCGGCAACGATTCACCGGGATACCACTTCCCCTGCCCGTAATGCAAAAGGCCGCCTGGCGCATACTTCGCCTTCAACCGCCGGACCAATGCACCGGACAACCGGCGCTTCTCGGGACCCACCGCGGTAAAATTCCACTCGTCTCCGTCCATGTCATCGATGGAAACGAACGTCGGCTCCCCGCCCATGGTCAGGCGCACGTCATTTCGCTTCAGTTCCGCATCAACCCGATGTCCTAATTTCTCAATGCTTTCCCATTGCTCCTCGGTGTAAGGCTTGGTCACCCGCGGCGATTCATGAACCCGCGTCACTTTCATCTCGTGGATGAACGTCGTTTTGCACTTGTCCACCGCGCCGGTCACCGGTGCCGCGCCCATCGGCTTGGGTGAACAGGCGAGCGGGATGTGGCCTTCACCTGCGAACAGGCCGGAAGTGGGATCCAAGCCAACCCAACCCGCGCCCGGCAGATAAACCTCCGCCCACGCGTGCAAATCCGTGAAATCGCTTTCCGCACCTGACGGCCCGTCCAAGGCTTTGACATCAGGCTTCAGTTGAATCAGGTAGCCCGAAACAAAACGCGCGGCAAGCCCAAGGTGCCGCAACACATTCACAAACAGCCAGGCTGAATCGCGGCAAGAACCAGAACGCAGTTTCAACGTTTTCTCGGGTGCCTGCACTCCCGGTTCCAACCGGATGCCATACTTGATGTCTCGCCAAAGCCGTTGATTCAGGCTTACCAGGAAATCAATGGTCCGCACCGGCGTGCGATCAATGGTGCTCAGATATTCCAGCAGGAGCGGCCCGGCGGGAGACTTTTTGCGGAACGGCCCCAGCTCCCGCCTCAACAACGGCTCATACTCGAACGGGCATTTCTCCGCGGATTCTTCCAGAAAAAAGTCGAATGGATTATAAACCGATAACTCCGCCACCAAGTCCACTTCCACCATGAACTCCGTGGTCTTCTCGGGAATGATAAGCCGGGCCAGGTAATTGCTGAATGGGTCCTGCTGCCAGTTGAGAAAGTGCTCCTTGGGCAGAATCCGCTGGGAATAGCTCAGGATGGGCGTGCGGCAATGCGGCGCCGGCCGCAACCGGATGACGTGCGGCGAGTGCAACACCGGCCGGTCGTAGGTGTAATGGGTCTTGTGATTAAGCGCGACGTGTATGGCCATGAATTAAATTCCAAACTCCCGTCCTTCATTCCTGCTTCTGTTTCTGCTTCTGAAAGCGTGCCCTCGCCGGCTGCTTGGCTTCCGGCATCCGCCGGGCGAACAGGGTTTCGTAAATCCCCGTGCTCACGAGGTTCATTTTGTTTTGCAGCGTATCCAGGTACTGGTGCAATCCTTCCGTCATCGCATCATCCACATTCGCGTACGCCAGGTCCGAACAGAGCTGCCCCAGCAACTTCTCCGCCGGCTTGCGATACGTCCCGATCGGCGTGCCCGAAATGGCGTGCAGGGAATCCCGCGCCGCGTTCAGGCAAAAACGGATGGCGCGCGGAAACTCCTGGTCCAGCAGCAAAAACTCCACGATCGACTTCGGGGAAATCCGCCCGTGCCGCTTCCGGTACATCTCAAAAGCGCTGGCGGAACGCAGCACGGCCGCCCACTGCACATCATCAAACGGGGTGCCCACGTCCGCCGCGGACCGCAGCAAAATGAAATACTTCACGTCGAGAATGCGCGACGTTTTGTCCGCGCGCTCCAGCTTGCGGCCGAGCCGGCAAAAATGCCACCCTTCCCCATGCGTCATCGTCGCATCCGTGATCCCGGTGAACAGATGGCTTGCCAGTTTCACCTCCGTAAAAAACTCATGCGGCGATTCAAAGAACTTCCCGCTGGCGGCCGCTGAATTCACCATCAAATAAAAGCTGTTAAGCTGCAGCCACATTTCCGATGAAATGATTTCGCGGACCGATCTCGCGCTTTCCCGCGCGGCCCGCAGGCAGGAGATGATGGAGTTCGGATTGTCCCGGTCGAACGTCAGGAACTGGATCACGTTGTGCTGCGTGGTCTCCTGATAGCGCTTGGCGAAATCAACCGTGTCGCCGGTGATGTTGACCAGCGGCTGCCATTGCTGGCCCTCTCCGCTCTGTGAGTCGAGCATGAGGTTGAGGTTCACGTCCACGAACCGCGCCACATTCTCGGCGCGCTCGACGTAGCGGCTCATCCAATAAATCGAATCTGCAACCCGGCTAAGCATTAGGCCTTGGCTCCTGCCGCGCTCGCGGCGTTGAGGTTATCGCGTTCTGCCTGGGCCGCTGCGGGATTATCGGCCAGCACCCAGGTGTCCTTGCTGCCCCCGCCCTGGGATGAGTTGACGACGAGCGAACCCTTTTTCAGCGCCACGCGGGTGAGCCCGCCCGGCAGCACAAAAATGTCCTTGCCATAGAGGATATAAGGTCGCAGATCAACATGCCGGCCCTCCAACCGCCCATCCACGAGTGTCGGCACCCGCGAGAGCGCCAGCGTCGGTTGGGCGATGTAATTCCGCGGACTGTCCTTGATTCGCTTGGCGAACTCCTGGCACTCCTCGTGACTGGAATGCGGGCCGATCAGCATGCCGTAACCACCGGATTCATTCGCCGCCTTCACTACCAGTTCCGGCAGATGCTCCAGCACGTACTTCAGGTCATCGGTTTCCGCGCAAATATAAGTCGGCACGTTCGGCAAAATGATTTCCTCACCCAGGTAATACTTAATGATCCGCGGCACGTACGCGTAAACCACCTTGTCATCTGCCACCCCGCTGCCGGGCGCATTTGCCAAAGCCACATTCCCGGCTTTATAAACCTCCATCAATCCTGGCACTCCCAGCGCGGAGTCCGGCCGGAACGCCTCCGGGTCCAGGAAATCATCATCAATGCGGCGGTAGATGACATCCACCCGCTCGAATCCACTGGTTGTGCGCATCCACACATAACCTTCGGAAACCACCAGGTCGCTGCCCTCCACCAATTCCACCCCCATCTGTTGCGCCAGAAAGGAATGTTCGAAGTATGCCGAGTTATAAACTCCGGGCGTCAACAGCACCACTCGCGGCGAAGTCGTTTCCTCCGGCGCCAGATATTCCAGCATGTCCCGCAGACGAATCGGATAGTTCGACACCGGTCGGATATGCGACGCCGCGAACACTTCCGGAAAGAGGCTCTTCATCAGCCGGCGATTCTCCAACACGTAGGAAACTCCCGAAGGACAGCGCAGGTTATCCTCCAACACATAAATCTGCCCGTCGGAATGCCGCACCAGGTCGGTGCCGGTGATGTGACACCACGTGCCACGGGGCGGGTTCAGCCCGACGCATTGCTCGCGAAAGCCTTTCGAGGATAAAACAATTTCTTTTGGCACCACCCCGTCTTTGATGATCTTTTGGTCGTGGTACAGATCGTCGATGAAGAGATTCAACGCGCGGATACGTTGTTTTAGCCCCCGCTCGATGCGTTCCCATTCCGTCGCCGCTACAATCCTCGGCACCAGATCAAACGGCAGCGTTTTCTCGATGCCTGCGCTCTCGCCATAGACGTTGAAGGTGATACCCGCCTGCACGAGCGCCCGGTCCGCCGCCAATTGCCGGTTCACCAGTTCGCCGGGAGGGAGGGATTCGATGTTCTTCGCCAACGGTCGCGCCGCGGCCCTCGGACGCCCGTTCTCTCCGAACATCTCGTCAAAAAAGCTGCCGACTTCGTATTCGCCAAGTTTCATCAAATAGTGCCGCCTGCAATTGCTGCCTGAGGTTTAGCTGCTCCGGACTGCAAGGAATCACTCCCGATGAGCAATTCAAATGCCACGCCCGGCGCGAGTCGCTTCGCCGCAGTTATAGCGCGTTGCTATCGCGGGGGGAAGCCACCATTTTTCTCGCTACGCTTCACCGTTCGCCTCGGTGGGCTCCAACAATTTGGCCATTATTAATCTGTCTGCTCAAATGTGGCCACGTGTCAGGCAGTTTAGGATTGTTCCCTCGACCCAAATCCGTTAAGAAATAAACCATCAATCCGAACCTCAAAAACCCCACGGACAGCGTTTAAACACCCAATGGTCCTCCAACGAAGCCTCACTCCGGTCACATCCCGACCGCCTTCACAAAAGGGCGGGAGTGCGGCGACAAACTACCGTTGGCTCATCTGCACCCTGCTTTTTTTCGCCACCACCATCAACTATATCGACCGACAGATCTTGTCGTTGGTTAAACCGATTCTGGACCGCGAATTAGGCTGGACCAACGAACAGTTTGGTCTGGTCAATTCCGCTTTTCAGGGAGCTTATGCAGTTGGCTTGCTGGGATTCGGTTGGTTCATTGACCGGTTTGGCACGAAGAT
>JAQGOT010000361.1 GCA_028293465.1 Pedosphaera sp.
AATCAAATTTGCCGGTCCGGAAGGAGCGGTGGCCGGGGGCGTTCATGCGCGTTTGCCCTCCAGCTTGTGTTTCAGGCGGTTGATCACCAGTTCACCCACCAGGTTGGAAACGAAGGTGACGGCGAACAGGAGCGTGCCGAGCATGAACAGAATCCGGTAGTGTTGCCCGCCCTGAACGGCTTCCGCCATTTCCGCGGCGATGGTCGCGGTCATGGTCCGGGTGGAATCAAACATGTGCCAGGAGACGATGCTGGCATTGCCGCTGGCCATGAGGACGATCATGGTTTCGCCGATGGCGCGGCCGAAGCCGAGGACCACGGCGGCGAAGACGCCCGGGATGGCGGCCGGCAGGACGATTTTCCAGGCGGCCTGCCATTTGGAGGAACCCAGCGCCAGCGCGGCCTGCGTGTAACTGCGCGGCACGCTCGTCAAGGCATCCTCGGCGATGGAAAAAACCACCGGGATGATGGCCAGGCCGAGCGCGATGCCGGCCACGAAGGCGTTCAGGCGGGATTGATAGCCGAAGATGCTCTGGAGCACCGAGGCCATGACGATGAGCGCGAAGAAGCCGAGCACGACGGAGGGAATGCCGGCGAGCAATTCGATGCCAGGCTTGAGCCATTCCCGCAGGCGCGGGTTGGCCAGTTGGGAAACGTAGATGGCCGCGCCCAAGGCCAGCGGCACGGAAAAGAGCAAGGCCACCAGCGTGGCTTTCAGGCTGCCGATGAGCAGTGGGATGATGTTATATTTCTGGATTTCCGAGATCGGCTGCCAGATGTATTCCGGTTTGTCATAACCGGTCCATTGATGGGGCCGGAGCAGATAACGCCAGGAGGTGGTATTGACGCGGGTGTCCTGGTCCTGCGAGACCGCCTTGAGCTCCTCGATTTTGACCTCCATGAGGAGTCGTTTGGTCTCGGTATCCATGGAGGCGAATTGCTGGGGTGAGAGACCGAGGTAGGCCTGGAGTTCGGCGGGACTCAATTTGTCCATGTCAGCGACGGCGATGACCTTCTGGCCGCTGGCATTGTTTACCTGGCCCAGAAAAATCGGCAGGGCTTCACGGGCGACAAACAGGAAGATCAGGAAGACCATCAAAATCGCCGAAAGCGAGACGGCGAAGATGCCTTTCTCGACGAGCCATTCGAAGGGATGGGCGCGGTGCCCCCGCTGGAGCCCCATCCAGCCGATGCTGCGTTTGCTACCCGGACTTTTGTTCGCCATTGTCGTCACAAAGTTAAAAGGGCGGGTCGAGGGATTTCAACTCTAGAACCACTCGCCCGCCCGTCTGATTGATCGCAGGAGGAACCGCGGATCAAATTTAAATACAAACGCCCACCTTTCGGTGGGTTTGCTTATTTCTCGCGCAAGCTGGCCGGCAGCGGGTAATAACCCACTTCCTTCACGATGTTTTGTCCTTCGTCGCTGCGAATCCAATTCAAATATGCGCCAATTTCGCCTTTGTCCAAGGCGGGATTCACATAATTGTAGAGATAGCGCCAGATCGGATAGGTTTGGTTGAGGACGGTTTGTTCCGTCGGTTCAATGGCCTTGGAGTCGGCGGTTTTCTTGATGCCGAGCGCGCGGGCTCCAGCACCATAAGCGGCTCCACCGTAGCCGATGCCCTTGGGGTCATTGGAGATGGACTGCAGCACGGCGGCAGTGCCGGGCATGGTCTGGGCGGTGGCGGCGAAATCCTTGCCCTTCAAGACGTGTTCCTTGAAGAACTCGTAGGTGCCGGAACTGTTTTCGCGGCTGTAAACGGTAATGGGCATGTCCTTGCCGCCCACTTCCTTCCAGTTTTTGGTCTTGCCGGTGAAGATGTCGGCCAATTGGTCGAGGCTCAATTCCTTAACCGGATTATCCTTGTTCACATACACCGAGAGGCCGTCCACGGCGACTTTGTATTCGGTGGGGCGCTTGCCGAAGGCCCGCACGCAGGCGGCGACCTCGGCCGGCTTGATCGGGCGGGAGGCATCGGCGATGTCGGTGTTTTGGTTTTGGAGCGCGGCAAAGCCGACGCCCGAACCGCCGCCGCTGACCTGGATCTTCACCTCGGGATGCTTGCTCATGTAAACCTCGGCCCATTTTTGGGCGAGGATGACGAGGGTGTCGGAGCCTTTGACAGTAACGTTGCCGGCACGGGCCGAGACGGCGACCGTGGTGGCGGCCAAGAGGATGACGAGCTTGCTGATCAGTTTCTTCATATACTTTTCTGCTTTGGTAATTTGGTTGGTCTTAATTGATTTAATAAATGAATGGGTATGGTCTAGAAGGCTAGGAGCACGTCGAGGAAGACGCGTTGCTGCTTGGCCTGGGTGCCGGGGCCGTGGCTGATTTCTTCCGTGTTATAATAGCTGAGGCCGAGGGTCAAGGCGTCGTAAACGTGATAGGCGGCCTTGACCTGATGGCCTTTTACGTCCGTGCCGCCGCGGGCGTTGAAGCCGAAGTCGTCGTCGTTGAGCCCGTGCCAGACGGAAGCGGAGCCGATGTGTTTGTAATTATAGGCGATCTGCCAGTTGCCTTTGGCCTTGGCGTTGCCCAATTGAAAACCGAGATTGTAGGCCTGGTTCCCGCTGCCGCCATAGCGCGGGACGGGCGCGATGGTGGTATCCGCACCGGCGGCCGGATTCTTGGCATATTCCGCGCCGATGGTGACGGGAAATTCGCCGGTAAAGCCGGGGAACGACTCGAAACCGTAGGTCAGCTCAGCCCGGCCGAAGATCGGGTTGAAGTTCTGCGAGCCTGGGCCGCTTGCGGGGGTGCCGTTCTGGTTGATGAAGCTGGCGCTGACATTCGGATTGCTATCAAGCGAGGTGGCGGAGCCGGAAGAAATGGCGTGCTGGTTCAGGAAGCTGTAAATCCCGACCCCCAAGCGCGAGGTGATCTTGGGTGTCCATCTCGCGGTCCAATCCGCCTGCTCGAGCATTATGTAGGCGTCATTGTTCGCGCCGGTGCCGGCGGCGGAAAAATTTTCCGCGATCACCCATTGGCCGGCGGTGAAGCCCACTCGGTGTTTGTCGTTGAATTCGTAGCCGATTTTCTCCTGGGCGCCTTCGGGGTTGTAATCCGGATCAAAAATCATGTCGGTGGCCCAGAAGGCGTCGTTCATCTTGCCGATGCTGGTTTCAAACCAACTGGCGGGCGTCCACCGAGCGTAAGCGAGGTCCACAAAGATGAATTTGCGGCTCGCATCGTTGTTTTCAGTGGTGTTGGCGGAAAACGGGCTGCCACCGAAAGAGGGCGCAGCACTGCCGATTTCGCCGGAACCCAGGCGCAGACCCAATTCCAGGTTGTCAGTGAAGGAGGCGGTGACGCCGAAGCGGAGGCGGTAACGAAAGCGGTTGCGGTCCCTGTTGGCGTAAGCGTTGGGTGAGCCGAGCGTGGGGCCGAAATTATCTTTGTCCTGATAGATGCCATCGTAACGGCCGCGGAAGTCAGCGTTCCACTTCAGAGCCTGCACCCAATCGGGCATGCCGGTCTTGACGGCGAGGGCGGAGTTGAAATTTTTGTCCGTTTCCGCACGCAACTCGTTGGCTTCCTTGACGTTGAGAATGCCTTTCTCAACCAGCTTGTCGAGCAAGGCATCGCTGGATTGGGCTTGGGCCGTCACTCCGAGAGCGACGCTGGCGAGAACTCCCACCGCGAGGGCGGCATGTTTTCCGTGTTTTTTGATCATGTTTTGTAATAAGGTTTTTTGACTGATAAACTCACGTTATCGGCCCTTTGTTACGGAAACACGTCAGCTAGGTTACAATCAGGTTACGGAAAATTCGGGTTGATAAAGGGGTCGCTTTTGGCGTTGTTGCTGGCGCACCCGCATCAAGAAATAACCCGGCTGGCTCAAATCCCGATGCCTGGCGAGCTCCGCGTTGTGGCGGCGAAAACGAAACGCTCCAGACGCGGTCAGGGGGTCGCCGTGGCCCGTCCGTGGCTCCGGACCCGTGGTGAACGGGGTTGTATCTGGTTGGTTCATTCAAATCAGTTCCATAGAAAATCAGCGGCGAGGCCCGATTCGACGCACCCTTTGTTTGCCTCGAACCCTGGAGAGCCCCCGCCATCCTTCGCCACTGGACTCAAATGCACCGTGCCGCAGAAGTATGACAATCGAATGTCGATAGCGTGACAATTCAGCAACGGTTCTCGTGGTGGCTGCATGGCTGTAACAGAATCCTTCCCATGGCGATGGGCAATTGTCAATCAGGGCAGCGGAAGCCCGGTCGCCCGTGGCGGCGCTGCGGGGATGCTCCATCGAGCGCTGGTTTATGGCGCCGGGCTAATCGCCGTTGCAGTCGCGCCGGGCCATGTTCAGGCGGAGGAGCACGAAAGCGACCAGGAGGATCAGCAGCAGGAGAAGCCACCAGTTTGAAGCCGCGAAGCTTTTTCTCACCGGCGGCGGCTGGACTACCGCGATGGGAGCGAGATCTTCAACCGGAACCTCGGCTTTGTTGGTGACGACCGGGGGAGTGGGCGTTTTGGCCGGAGCCTTGGGGGTCTGGACGGCGGCTGCGGTTGCGCCGGAGCCGGCTGAGCTGAGCGGTTGGTTGGGCTTGTGGGGGGCGAAGGCGGTGGTGACCGGGGCGGGGGCGGGTGAATAGGGCGAGACGTCACCCGGCTTCAGGTTGTATTCGCGCGTGGTGAAAACGGCCGGGATCGCCGGCGCACCTGGTGATGGAGTGCTGGAAGGGGGTACAGGCGGGCTGGGTGGATTGGGCGTTCCCGGGCTGCCGGAGGCGGGCGAAGCGGTCGGCGACGAGGGATCGGGAACTGACGGCATTACCAATTCCACCGCCATCGGTGCGTTCTCGTTGGCCACTTGCAGGCCGCGGGTGCTGAGTTCCTCCACGCGACCATCAGCGAAAAGAACGTTACCCTTGAACCGGTGGAGTTCGCCGGTCCAACTGACCTGCGTGCCGTTGTCGAGGCGGAAGGTGCCGCGGACGCCGGCGGCGGCATTGGTGAGATTGCGGTCGCCGGCGAGCAGGGAGTTGGGTTTGGAGAAATCCGCGTTCGCGCCGACGAAATAGCTGACATTGAGGTCCTGCAACTGAAGAAAGCTCGCGGCGGCGGCGCGGGCATTGTCGGCCGGGCAGACGAGGAGTTGGGGGGCGCGCAGTTCGTTGGAGAGGGATTGGAAG
>JAQGOT010000226.1 GCA_028293465.1 Pedosphaera sp.
AGAGCGGCATCCTGGGCTTGCACTCCATCCAAGATCGCCCAGTTGCCCGCGAAGGGAATGTGGTCATCCGGCCAATGATGTACGTGGCGCTGACCTACGATCATCGCGTTGTCGATGGGCGTGAAGCCGTGTTGTTTTTGAAGCGCATCAAGGAAGCGGTGGAAACTCCTGCACGGATGCTTTTGGAGGTGTAACTTTCCTTCGCGCCTCTTCACGAGGACGATTTTGGCGACTAATATGGCTTCACACGATCTGGTTATTATCGGCGCCGGGCCGGGCGGATATACCGCCGCGATTCGCGCGGCACAGCTTGGCTTGAACGTGGCCTGCATCGAGCAGGAACCCGCGCTGGGGGGCACCTGTCTGCGCATCGGGTGCATTCCGAGCAAGGCGATGCTTGAATCGAGCGAGCTGTTCCGGGAAGCGAAGGAAAAGTTTTCGCAACACGGCATCGTTTTGCCGGAGGTGAAATTGGATCTCGCGACGATGCTGCGTCGGAAGGAACAGACGGTGGGTATTTTGACGAAGGGAGTGGATTCGCTTTTCAAGAAGAACAAGATCACCCGCTATCTGGGCCGAGGACGCATCACCGCGCCAGGACGGGTTTTGGTGGAAGGAGAGAAGGAGAAAATCGAGCTTGAAGCCAAATACATTTTAATCGCCACCGGGAGCAAATCCAGTCCGTTGCCCGGCGTGGAACTGGATGGTGACCGCATCGGAACCAGCACGGAGGCGCTTTCCTACCCGGAAGTGCCGGGGCATCTGGTCGTGATTGGCGCGGGGTATATTGGATTGGAGTTGGGGTCGGTGTGGCGTCGGCTCGGAGCGAAGGTTACGGTGCTTGAATACTTAAACCGCATTTTGCCAGGCATGGATGATGAAACCGCGGCCGAGGCGAAGAAGATTTTTGAGCGGCAGGGATTGGAATTTCGCCTGGGCGCGAAAGTCACGGGCGCGAAGGTACGCGGGAAACAATGCGTGGTGGAAGCGGCCGGGGCGGAGCCGCTGGTTTGCGACCGGGTGCTGCTGGCGGTCGGACGGGTGCCGAACACCGATGGACTCGGGCTTGAATCGGTGGGTATTAAGCTCGACGAGAAACGGCGCATTCCGATCAGCGGGAACTTCGCCACTTCCGCGCCCGGTGTTTTTGCCATCGGCGATGTCATCGGCGGCGCGATGCTGGCGCACAAGGCGGAGGAGGAAGCGGTCGCATGTGTCGAGCATCTGGTCACGGGCCATGGACACGTGAATTACGATGCCATTCCCGGCGTGGTTTATACGCAACCGGAAATTGGGTCGGTGGGAAAAACCGAAGAGCAACTGAAAGCGGACAAAGTTGAATATCGCAAGGGAGTTTTTCCCATGATGGCCAACAGCCGGGCGCGTACGATTGCTCAGACGGAGGGGAAGATCAAGGTGCTGGCGGACGCCAAAACTGACCGCATCCTTGGGGTTCACATCATTGCGGCGCACGCCGGCGACCTCATCAATGAGGCGGCGGTGGCCATCAACTTTGGCGCGAGCAGCGAGGATCTCGCCCGCTCGTGTCATGCCCATCCCACACTGGGTGAGGCGTTGCGGGAAGCCGCGTTGGCAGTGGACAAGCGGACGATTAATTTCTAACAGTTGCCGCAACCGGCCTTGAGCTGTTTGAAGAAATCGTTTCCTTTATCGTCCACCAGGATGAACGCGGGGAAATTGACCACATCAATTTTCCACACGGCTTCCATACCGAGTTCGGGATACTCCAACACCTCCACTTTTTTGATGTTGTTCTGAGCCAGGATGGCGGCGGGACCGCCGATGCTGCCGAGATAGAAACCGCCGTGCTGCTTGCAGGCGTCGGTCACAGCCTGGCTCCGATTGCCCTTGGCGATCATGATGAAGCTGCCGCCGTTCGCCTGAAAGCGCTCCACGTACGAATCCATCCGGCCGGCCGTAGTGGGACCGAAGGAACCGGAAGGCAGGCCCTGGGGCGTTTTCGCAGGACCGGCGTAGTAGATGGGATGGTCTTTGAGGTATTGGGGCAGACCTTCGCCGCGGTCGAGGCGCTCGTTGAGTTTGGCGTGGGCAATGTCGCGGCCGACGACGATTGTGCCGGTGAGGGAAAGGCGTGTTGAGACCGGATACTTGCTGAGTTCAGCGAGGATTTCCTTCATTGGACGATTCAAATCAACCTTTACCGCATCGCCTTCGCCCTGTTCGCGCAGTTCCTCGGGTATGAAGCGGCCCGGGTTGTCCTCCAGTTTTTCGAGCCAGATGCCATCCTTGTTGATCTTCGCCTTGATGTTACGGTCCGCCGAGCAGGAGACGCCCATGCCGACGGGACATGAGGCACCGTGACGCGGCAGCCGGATGATGCGGACGTCGTGGGCAAAATACTTACCGCCAAATTGCGCGCCGATGCCGGCTTCCTGGGCGGCTTTGAGCATTTTCTTTTCCAGCTCGAGGTCGCGGAAGGCCTGGCCGCCCTCGTTGCCGGAGGTCGGCAATGAATCGAGATATTTGGTCGAGGCCAGCTTGACCGTCTTGAGACAGGCTTCGGCGGAGGTGCCGCCAATGGCGAAAGCGATGTGGTAGGGCGGGCAGGCAGCGGTGCCCAGGGTTTTCATTTTGTCGAGCAGGTAAGCCTCCAGGCTTTTCGGATTCAGCAATGCCTTGGTTTCCTGGAAGAGGTAGGTTTTGTTCGCCGAGCCGCCGCCCTTGGCCACGAACAGAAATTTGTAGGCCGCACCGGCGGTGGCATAGAGATCGATTTGCGCGGGGAGATTGCAACCGGAGTTCTTCTCGTTGTACATGTCGAGCGGAACGGTCTGCGAGTAGCGCAGGTTCGCTTCCGTGTACGTCTTGTAAATGCCGCGCGACAAGGCCTCTTCATCTCCCCCGCCCGTCCAGACCTCCTGGCCTTTCTTGGCGACCACGATCGCGGTGCCGGTGTCCTGGCAAAACGGCAAGACGCCGCGGGCGGAAATCTCCGCGTTGCGCAACATGGTGAGGGCCACGTAACGATCGTTCTTGCTGGCCTCCGGGTCTTGCAGGATGGCCGCGACCTGCGCGTGATGTTCGGTGCGGAGCAGGAACGAGCAATCATGCATGGCGGCCTGCGCAAGCTTCGTGAGCCCCTCGGATTCCACTTTCAGAATCTCGCGACCCTCAAACTCGGCGGTCGAAACGTGATCCTTGGTCAGGAGATAATATTCGGTGTCATCCTTTCCCAACGGGAAGGGATCTTGATACTTGAAGACGGGCGGTGCCATAGGAATTAAACTTTTCAGTTACCGATTACCTTTATGAATCTCAAAAGGTCTGGCGACTAAAGCATAACGGGAGGGTGTTTCCAATTATTTTTCGAAGATTCAAGGCAGCTCGGGCGCAGCCAAATCCCGGCTTAACCACCAGCACTGCCGCCCGCTCCGGCTCCCGGTTCGGTCTGACGCCGGGGATCGAGCAACTGGTCGAGTTTAGCTTTGTCCAACCCCGAGGTTTTGAGGGCAACCTCGCGGATCGTCTTCCCCGTTTCGTAAGCCACTTTGGCAATTTTGGCGGCTTTGTCGTAGCCAATCACCGGCGCCAACGCCGTACACATCGCGAGGCTGTTCTCGATATTGCCTTCGCACTTCGCAACATTCGCTTCCAGTCCGACCACGCAACGGCGGGCAAAAACCCGGCTGCCGTTCGCCAAGATTTCGATGGATTGCAATAAATTGTGGGCGATTACCGGCAGCATGACGTTTAATTCAAAGGTGCCGAACGCTCCGCCGAAGGTAATGGCGGCATCGTTGCCAATCACCTGTGCGCCGACCTGAATCAACATCTCGGACATCACGGGGTTCACCTTGCCCGGCATGATGGAGGAGCCCGGCTGCGTGGCGGGCAGGTTCAGTTCGCCGATGCCGCAGCGCGGGCCGGAACCGAGCAGACGGATATCGTTCGCGATCTTGATCAGGCTCACCGCCACGGTTTTCAAAGCGCCGCTGGTCTCCACTGCGGCATCGCGAGCGCCTTGTGCTTCGAAGTGGTTTTTGGCTTCGCGCAACTTGAGGCCGGTTTCCTTGGCGATGCCCTTAATCGTGATTTTCGCAAAATCGATATTTGTGTTGATGCCGGTGCCGACCGCAGTACCGCCCAACGCAAGTTCGCCGAGATGCTCCGTCACGCCCAGCAGCCGCTCAATCCCATGCTCAACCTGACTGGCGTAACCGCTGAATTCCTGGCCGAGCCGGATGGGCGTGGCATCCTGCAGATGGGTGCGGCCGATCTTGAGAACCTGGTTGAATGCCTTCGCCTTGGCCTTGAGCGCCGCGTGCAATTCCTTCAGCGCGGGAATGAGTTGATGCATGATGGCATCCAAAGCCGCCAGGTGAATCGCGGTGGGAATCACATCATTGCTCGACTGGCCGCAATTGACGTGATCGTTCGGATGCACCGATTTGTCACCCCGCTTGCCACCAAGGATCTCACCCGCACGATTCGCGATGACCTCGTTGGCGTTCATGTTCGTCGAGGTGCCCGAACCGGTCTGGAAAATATCCAGCACAAATTGGTCGTCCCATTTTCCGTCGATGACCTCCTGCGCCGCGCGCTGGATGACTTTGGCGATCTTGGGTGGCACGTAGCTGAATCCAGCGTTGGTAACCGCCGCATGCTTCTTGATCAAACCCAAGGCGCGGATGAATGGTCGGGGAAATCTCAAGCCGCTGATGGGAAAGTTTTCCACCGCGCGCGCGGTTTGTGCGCCGTAAAAGGCGTTGGCCGGCACCTGCATCTCGCCCATCGAATCTGCCTCGATTCTAAAGTTTGTGCTCATCGTGGAAAGTTTGCACCGAACCCGTGGTTTGACTAACTAAATAAAAACGTGCGAGGGCTAGACCGGAAGGCCGCGAATTTATTGCTCATTGATCAATTAACTCAATGCGGTGCTGATGCCGGCCGCCTTCAAACGGGGTGTCCAGCCACGTCTTCACGATTTCGAGAGCGGTTTCGATGGGCATCATCCGTTGGCCGAGGGAGATTACGTTCGCGTTGTTGTGCTGGCGGCCAAGGCGGGCGGATTCGACATTCCAGCAAAGGGCACAGCGGACGCCTTTAACGCGGTTAGCGACGATGGCTTCCCCGTTGCCGGAACCGCCCAGCACGATCCCGCGCTCAAACTCGCCCCGGGCGACGGCTTCAGCCACAGGTCTGATGAAAAGAGGATAATCGACGGGCGCTTCCGAGGACGTGCCAAAGTCGCGCACCTCGTGCCCGAGCTTTTGGAGGAAATCCTTAATTCGCTCTTTGTATTGGAAACCCGCGTGGTCGCTGCCGATGGCTATTTTCATTTTAAATCCCAGCTCGTTGCACGGGAACCTCGCACATCCTCGAGGTTTCGGCGAGAGAAACCAACCAAGCGCTTGGTGGATGTGCGCATCCGCGCGCTGCGCCTGAGCCGTCGGAGCACCGGCTTGGATGGCTCGAGTTCGCAGGTCATCGGTGGGTTTGCCACGCGTTAAGCCGACTGGAAGTCGGCGCTCCGGGGCCGTGCGCGGATGCGCCCGTGGTGGATCGCCCAACAAGGCCCCGCTTGACCTCGGACGCCCCGTGGAGTCACTTGTTTCTATGAAGGCGATGCTAATGAAAGGACCGCGGCAGCCGCTCCAAATGGTCGATCTTCCCATGCCCAAGCCGGGGTCCGGCCAGGTGCTGGTCCATGTTCATGCTTGTGCGGTTTGCCGCACTGATTTGCATGTGATCGATGGGGAGTTGGCGAATCCGAAGCTTCCCCTGATCCTCGGCCATGAGATTGTCGGAAGGGTCGCGGAAAGGGGTGAAGGCGCGAAACGATTCCAGGTGGGCGACCGAGTGGGCATTCCGTGGTTGGGGTGGACGGATGGCACCTGCCGCTTTTGCCGCTCGCAGCGGGAGAATCTGTGTGAGAACGCAAAATTTACCGGCTACACCATTGATGGCGGCTACGCGGAATACACGGTGGCGGACGAACGCTTCTGCTTCCCCCTGCCCGCCATTTACACCGACGTGGAGGCGGCACCGTTATTGTGCGCCGGCATGTTGTGATATCGGTCGTTGACCAAAACCGGCGAGGCAAAGCGACTGGGAATTTATGGCTTCGGCGCGGCGGCGCACTTGATCGCCCAAGTTGCCCGGCACCAAGGCCGGAAGATCTTCGCTTTCACCCGGCCCGGGGATGCTCGCGGGCAGGAGTTCGCCAAAACGCTCGGGGCGGTCTGGGCCGGTGGTTCCGACACGCTGCCGCCTGAACCGCTGGATGCCGCGATTATTTTTGCCCCCGCAGGCGGGTTGGTTCCCGAAGCGCTCAAGGCGCTCGACAAGGGCGGAATTGTGGTCTGCGGCGGCATTCACATGAGCGACATCCCTGCGTTTCCGTACGAATGGCTTTGGGGGGAGCGCAGCCTCTGTTCGGTGGCCAATTTGACGCGGCGCGACGGCGATGAATTCCTGGCGCTGGCGCCGCAGGTGCCGGTGGTCACGAATGTCCAACCTTATCCCCTGGCGGAAGCGAACGAGGCCATATCGGACCTGCGGCATGGGAAATTTGAAGGGGCGGCGGTGCTCGTGGTGAACGAAGCCACATAGGATTGGGATTGCATTTCCGTAGAATCATTCCATAACAAATCAACGATATGCCATCTGAGACATTTCAAGCCAGCCGTTGGACGCAGGGAAACCGCCTGTTCCCCACCGTGATCGAGGTCACCGACCGCGCGGTGGTCCGGCGCAAACGCACCTGGTTCACCAAGGATGAAATCAGCATGAGCATTTTCAAGGTGGCTTCCGTGCATATCAAGACGGGGATGGTGTGGTCGGATATTTTGATCGAATCCTCCGGAGGCAGCGATCCGTTGGGCAGCCATGGCCATACCAAGGCGGATGCGCAACGCATCAAGCAACTGATCGAGGAATACCAAGCGCTCGCATCAAACCGGCCGCCGGGCGAGCAGCAGGGATGATCCGCGGGCCGCGCAAACTTGTGACGGGCCTGAGCAGTCATTGATCTGCACGCGACGAATCCCCAATTCCATATGAACCCCGGCGTAAGAGGCATCCTGGTCGTGTTGATACTTTGCCTTGGATTATCTCCGAGGATCGGCAGCGCCAGCGGATACGATCCGACGGGCGATTATGAAGTCCGACAGATGGATGGTTGGACGCTGCGCATCAATCAGAAGCTCGCAGGTGGAGATGCATTGCTGTTCAAGGCGACTTTGCGGCTGCTGGAATTCCAACTTTACCAGATCACCCGGGTGGTGCCAGCGGCTGCCCTGGCCAGGCTGCGCGAAATTCCAATCTGGATTGAACTGGATGACACCCGATTCCCCTGCATGTGTTATCACCCGTCACCGGATTGGTTGCGGGAGCACGACATAAACCCGGAAAAGGCCGGCGGAGTCGAGATCGCGAACGCGAAGAATTTTCTCAACTGGACCAAGGACCAACCTTGGATGGTTTTGCATGAACTGGCGCACAGCTACCATCATCGCGTGCTGAACTTTGAGAACCCCGAGATCAAGGCGGCTTATGAAAAGGCCAAAGGTTCAAAAACTTACGACCGCGTCCTGCGGATCAACGGGCGGCGGGAGAGCCATTACGCCCTCACGGACGAGCAGGAATATTTCGCCGAGGCAACGGAAGCTTATTTTGGCACGAATGACTTCTTCCCTTTTGTGCGCGCGGAACTGAAGGAACATGACCCGGAAATGTTCAAGCTGCTGGAAAAAGTCTGGTGCGTGGAAAAAGCATCGGGTGAACCGAAGGAGAAACCGGCTTCCGAGCAAGGCCGTTCCCAGCCCGTCAATCTCACAACGAAACCTTCCCAACCGGGACACTGACGATGACGCATGACGTAATTGTTATCGGCGGGGGCGCGGCGGGTTTGATGTGCGCCATCGAGGCAGGCAAGCGGGGGCGGTCGGTGGTGGTATTGGAACACGCGGACCGGCTCGGCAAAAAAATTCTCATCTCCGGCGGCGGGCGTTGTAATTTCACCAACGTCAATGCCGGTCCGGAAAACTATTTGTCCGCCAACCCGCACTTTTGCAAGTCCGCCCTGGCCCGTTACACAGCCGCCGATTTCATTTCTCTGGTTGAGAAACACCGCATCTCTTATCACGAAAAAAAATTGGGCCAACTTTTTTGCGATGTCACGTCGCGGCAGATCGTCGAGTTGTTACAAGCCGAATGTGATGCGGCGAAGGTGGAGATACGGCTCAACTGCCAGGTCAAGGAGGTCACGAAGCACACCCGTTTTCAAGTCCACACAAATCAAGGGGTCTTGGAGTGCAATGCCCTGGTCATCGCGACCGGCGGGCTCTCCTTCCCAAAGATCGGAGCGACTGATTTCGGCTATCGCATCGCGCGGCAATTCGGGCTTAAGTTGGTCGCGACACAACCTGGATTGGTCCCATTGACTTTCGGGGCGGAGGAACAAACGGCCTTTGGACCGTTGAGCGGCATTTCGATTGATGCAACAGCTTCCACCAACGACGCGCATTTCCGCGAGAACATCCTGTTTACGCATCGGGGCTTGAGCGGCCCGGCGATTCTCCAGATTTCCAGCTTTCGCAAGGAGGGCGAGTCGATCGTGCTGGATCTGCTGCCCGATCGACCCGCGCTGGAACTGCTCGCGGCCAATCGGCAGACCAACAAGGAACTCAAGACTGTGCTTGGCCAATATCTCCCGCAGCGGTTTTTGCAGGAATGGTGCGCCCGCTTCGCCCCGTCGCGGCCGATGAACCGCTACTCCACGCAGGAGCTGGAAGGGATCGCCCAGCGGCTGCATCAATGGGAGATCAAGCCCGCCGGCACCGAAGGCTATGGCAAGGCGGAAGTCACGCTGGGCGGCGTGGACACGGGC
>JAQGOT010000385.1 GCA_028293465.1 Pedosphaera sp.
GCGGGCGGTGCGATTTTATTTTCCGGCAGCTAGGATCATCCGCATGAGCAATCCCAATCCTCCCGACGACGAAGCGTTGCAAGCCTTGCGCGAGGCGCTGCGCGCATCGCCCGACAACCTCCCCTTGCGCAAGCATCTCGCCGATACCCTGCTCGGCCGCGGACGGTTCGAGGAAGCGGAGAAGGAATACCGCGAAGGCCTGGCACTGGCGCCGAACAGCCTGACTTTCAAACTGGGATTGGCCCGCGCTTTCCACCAGCAAGGAAAGCACAGTCACGCGCTGGTCATAGTCGAATACCTTGTCAAAAAGCCCAACGCCCCGGCGAGCGCTTTTGTGTTGCACTCCAAGCTGATCGCGGGCGTTGGTGAAGTCGAACAAGCCATCGTCGAATATCGCCGGGCCATTGAAATGGACGCGGGTGTGGCCGACCTCGAGTTTGCCAATCGCCTGGGCATCAATGCCACGGAGGAAGAAAGCGAAGTGGTCGAGGGCAAGGTGCGCGCGAGTTGGGAAGCCACGCCGGAAACGGGCCCGCGCGAAATCGAGCGTCCCAAGATCTCCTTCAAGGACGTCGGCGGCATGGACAAGGTCAAGGAGGAGATCCGCCTCAAGATCATTCATCCGCTGGCTCACCCCGAGCTCTACAAAGCCTATGGCAAGCCCATCGGTGGCGGCATCTTGCTGTATGGCCCGCCCGGTTGCGGCAAAACCTATCTGGCCCGCGCCACCGCCGGCGAGATCAACGCCGCCTTCATTTCCGTGGGCATCAACGACGTCCTCGACATGTGGATCGGCAACAGCGAGCGCAATCTGCACGAGCTCTTCGAGCAAGCGCGCAGTCACAAGCCTTGCGTGCTGTTCTTCGACGAGGTCGATGCCTTGGGCGCGAGTCGCGGCGACATGCGCCATCACGCCGGCCGCCAATTAATCAACCAGTTTCTCTCCGAAATGGACGGCGTCAAAACCTCAAACGAAGGCGTGCTCATCCTCGCCGCCACCAACGCCCCGTGGCACCTTGACTCCGCGTTCCGCCGTCCGGGCCGCTTCGATCGCATCCTGTTCGTCCCCCCGCCCGACGCCGCCGCGCGCGCCGGAATCCTGCGTCTGCAATGCCAGGGCAAACCGGTCGAGGACATCGACTACGAACAGGTCGCAAAAAAGACCGACAGCTTTTCCGGCGCGGATTTAAAGGCCGTGCTCGATGTCGCCGTGGAAGGCAAATTGCGCGAAGCGATGAAGACCGGCATTCCCAAACCGCTCACGAGCAAAGACCTCACCGCCGCCGCCGCCACGTTACGGCCCACGACGAAGGAATGGTTCGCCACCGCCCGCAACTACGCGCTCTATTCCAATCAAGGCGGCATCTACGACGATATTTTGCAGTATTTGAAGCTTTGAGGCAGGCACACCAAGTCGTTCGCAAAAATTGATCCAGCGCTGCCCATGAACCAAAATTTCCACCGCGCCGTTCTCCTGTTGCAGCAATCCCGCCACGACCTGGCGGAAGGCGAGTTGCGCCAGTCGCTCGCCGCGGAACCCGGTGACGCCCACGCGCACGCCCTGCTCGCGCTGTGCCTGGCACATACCGAAAAGTTCAAGGAAGCCACGGAGGAAGCGCAGCAAGCCATTCACCTCGCGCCCGATTTTTCGTTTGCCCATTACGCGCTCGCCCATGTCCTGCATGACCGCGATCGCGAGGATGAAGCCTTGGAGGCAATTAACGAAGCCATCCGGCTTGACCCGTCCGATGCTGACTATCTCGCAATGTTGGCCCAGATTCAGCTCAGTGAACGCCGCTGGCCCGCCGCGTTGGAGGCCGCTGAACAAGGTTTACAACACGATTCCGAGCACGTGGCCTGCACCAATCTGCGCGCCATGGCACTGGTGAAGCTCGGCCGGAAAGCCGAGGCGGGCGTCACCATCGATTCCGCCCTGGCCAAAAATCCCGACAACTCCCTGACCCACGCCAACCAGGGCTGGACCCTGCTGGAACGTGGCGAACCAAAAAAAGCCCTCGAACATTTTCGCGAATCTCTCCGTCTCGATCCGGATAACGAATGGGCCCGCCGCGGCATCGTCGAGGCCCTCAAGGCCCGGAATATTATTTACGCGCTCATGCTGAAATATTTTCTGATGATGTCGAAGCTCAGCAAGGGGGCGCAGTGGGGCATCATCGTGGGCGGGTATTTCGGCAACCAACTCCTGGGTCGCCTCGCCGCAGCCAACCCGGATTGGGCTCCTTGGATTTTACCCATCCGCATTTTATACGTGTGCTTCGCGATCATGACCTGGATCGCCAGCCCGCTGTTCAACCTGATGCTCCGCGTCAACCGCTTCGGCCGCTTCGCGCTTTCGCGCGATCAAACCGTGGCCAGCAACTGGATTGGCACCTGTCTGCTGCTGGCCTTGCTGTCGCTCGGCGGTTGGTTCGCGTTCGGCACGGCCGCCTGGTTGCTCGCCGCCCTGGTCTGCGGCTTCCTGGTCCTGCCCCTCGCCGGCGTGTATAACTGCGCCACGGGCTGGCCCCGCAACGCCATGGCCGGCTATACCGGTGCCACCGCGCTCGCCGGCTGCTCGGCCGTCACGCTTTTTTTCCTGCTTGGCGACACCCCGCATGCGGATGTGGAACACATGAAATCTCTGGCCGAAACCTCGCTGAATGTTTTCATGTTTGGCGCCATCGGCTCGGTCTGGGCCGCCAACTTCCTGATCATGCAACGGCCCAAACACTGAACTCGGTTCGCTTGCACCACGCAAAAACAGGTTCACTTACTTTTACGATCGCATGAGATTGAATGCCATGTTGCTCCGGTGCTTCGGCGGCCTCTTGCTCCTGCTGATGGCCGGGTGCGCAACTTCCCACCCGCACAGCGCCTACCGGCAACAACTCGAGCCCGGCAATCTCACCAACCTGCTGGCCTATCGGGCGGGCACCAACCTCCTCCTCCGCTTTCCGCTGCCCGGTCCCCAGGCGTTCGCCCATGCCAGTTGGCCTCCAGCCCCGTACGATCCCTCCGGCTACCATCATCAACTCACCGCGCTGACCTTTGAGAATCAGGCCCGGGCCACCCGCCGATCACTGATGAAACGGAGTAATCACGTGACCCTCCGCGACGCCCGGCAGTGGGAACAACTCGTGCAAAAAGTCTTTCACGCATTGGCGCCCAACCTGCCGGGCCACGGCGTGGTGTTGCTGGTTGAAAATCAGGAGATGGTTCTTTTCCTGGATCCAAGCGGCAAATTGACCGTGGTCAAGCTGGGGCAGAAACCTCCCGAGGTTGTGGTGGACCGGACGTTCAACGACGCGGATTTTTCGCGGCAGGCCATCCAATTGTTGCGCGCCAGCCTGACGGTGAAGGACCGCACCCAAA
>JAQGOT010000393.1 GCA_028293465.1 Pedosphaera sp.
TTGGATATGCTCCCTCGTCGCGCCTTGGCTGGCACCCGGATGCCGGCGCAGCTCGTATCAGCTTATTTCCGCACGAGGCCTTAATCAGGCTTGGTTCCCCGCTCCGCGCCTTCCTTCAAAATGTCAAAGAACCAAACCTGCCCGGGCATCCCGGGCTCCAATCATACCGACCATCGGACTTCGAAACTCGAAATTCTCAATTCGACATTTCATGCTCCTTTCTCGCACAAAAGCCCAGCCCGCATCTACGCCACTTTGCAAGGTTTGCACGGTCTGTGAGGAACCGAAATGGAACAATAAGCGGGCTGGCTCGCGCCAAGGCCTCAAGCAACGGGTCACAAAATGAACGATCCAATTCAAAACAGAACCATGAACGCTTGAGGCGCAAAACCCGCTGCCGTTTCATCTATCGGGCAACCGGCGCGTTGACGGAAACGTGGTTCGTGCTGGAATATCTCAATCCGGGAAACTCTTTGTAAACATCTGCTTTTTCCGCTTCTTCAGGATACAATTTGCTCAAAATATTAGCTGATACTGCTCGGACGCACTTGGCAGGATCGTGCGCGGCTCGTATAAAGATTGGCAGACACGCATCTGACATTTGATTGATGCTGCCAAGGCAGTCTAGGGCGGCGGTGCGCACTTCTCCGTCAGGATGCTTTGTGAGTTTGACCAAAGCGGGCACTGCGCTCCTCGCATCTACCAGAAGAATCTCAAAGCCATTCACACCCAGCCATCTTTCATGATCATGATCCGTAAAGCGGAACTGAATCAATGACTGCATTTTAGCCCATGGCTTCAAATGCTTTTCCATTGAGCTTTCCTTGGAAGTTAACTTACGCAGGAGGAACGGGATGGCGTCCGTGCCGATTTGCCTTACCGCATAGGTCGATGCTTCAAGCTTTGGTGGTGCATTCGTGGCGGCCTGCCAACTCCAACTCTGGTGGTAAGCTTCCAGCCATTCGGTAAGGGTGCGACCTTGATAGCGCGGTTCCCGGTTTCGAGCGGGATGCAGCGCGAGCCCTCCCACGACGAGGAGGGCCGCAACCGCCAAGAGCACAATTCGTGGTCGTTTTCATTTCACACCCGCCTTGGCGGCGGCTTCGGGGTCCATGGCTATGAGGGCATCCGCGGCAGCGTGCCGCACAACCGAATTTGGATCCGCCAACCGCTGCAAAAGCGTCGGGACAGCCGGCCCGGCATTGGTGCCGAATTTGCTGAGGGCAAGCGACACCGCCAGAAATTCGGTGGTATTTGTGCAGGCAATGAGTTGTCCCGTAAGCGCCGGAATGGCGACGGCTGGTTCCTTCCTGATCCGTCCTAGGTTTTCTGCGATGCTTTCGCGGACCATGTAGTCTCGGTCATGAAGGACGTTGGTGAGAGCGGGCACGATGACGCGTTCTTCGGCTCCGAGTGAACCGAGCGCTTGCGCGGCACAACATTTGATCTCGGTGTTCGTGCCCTGCAGCATCTGGATTAATCGGGGAACGGCTGGTGCGGCCGCCGGCCCCAAAGTGTCCAAAGCAAAAAGTGCCCTGTAATGGCGATGGGTTGGCGAAGTGAAATGAAATCTGACCAGAGGCAACCCCCGTATGAGCCCCTGGAATCGTTGCTGAAACCGCGAGTCTTCAGAACCGAGCATCGCCAGCAGCATGGGCAGGGCGTTCGTCCCCGCGTGGTAAACAGCCGCTTCGGCCTCCTGCCTGTCCGGCGAAGCCCCAGCTCGGGAGGTGTAACCTTCCAACCAAATGCTCAACGGCCTCCCCAGATACACCGGCTCCCGTTGACGCAGCACCTGCCACACCACCCCGCCAACAACGGCGACCAGCAGGACAACCAGCACGACGCGGAAGCTCCTCCTCATGCCGCAGTATGGCAAGACGGAGCCAGAAATCGAGAACTTTACGGCCCGTTGCCGGCCGGGCTGACCACAATGCTCGTCCGACTCCTTGCACTGACTGCAGGCCGGTCTGTTTGGGGTTGCTGCGGCTCGCAGAGCCGCGGTCCTTACTGAAGGCTGATCAAAGTTAATCAAGCGTGCTCCGCACGGGTCCGCAGGCTGGAAGCGTGAAACCGCTCAGGGGTTGCGCCAGCCGGGTCACCTGCGTCGGGAGTCGGCCCGCATCAGGCTCCGCACGCGCGGGAGCACGAACCATAAGGTGATGATGGTTGCAAACAGGAGCGCCGCAAGGAGCGGGACAAGAAAACCGTCATAGATCACGTGACCGACGAGGTAAAAATCGATGCAAATACTCACGGCCAGCGGTGCCATGCTCGCCAGCAGCAGGCGACTGGCGAGGCGGATGAACCCGCTGGTGACTTCCTGCGGCCCCGTTTGCCGGTGGTATGCCGCCGGAGTCATGATAAGTGCGATGGCGATGGCCAGCAGCATGATGGCGAGCAGGTGCAGACGCTGTTCCCCCGCACTCAGTTTCTCCGAGAACCCCTGGTTGAAGACGGCGATCAATTGGAATCCGAACAGGGCCTGGATACCCGGCAACACCATGCGGCATTCCTCCAAGATGTACAGAGCTGCCTTCGACAGGGGCAGGTCCTCCCGCTGCACCGCATTTGTCTTTGCCTCCTCAGCCATGACGCATCGTCAAAAAATTCAGAAACAACGCTGCCGCCTACGGAACAAAGTTCGGCCACCGCCGCCCTTGCGTCAACCAATATAAGAACCGCGCACCTGACGAGCTGTTAGACGGGCTGGCTCGGGAATTGGGTGTCGGCTCCGGCGGGGTGTGATTAGAAGTGGGTGAGGTGGCTGACCTATTGTGGCGCGGGTGGTGAATGGAGGCGTGTTTTCGGCTCCCTCCCCGCCATTTGAATAAATGGGGGGAGGGTTGGGGTGGCGCTCATTGCTCAAACCCAGCGCTGGTTTTGCGAAAGGAGCACCCCTCTCCCTAGCCCCCGCTCAGCCGCAGGGCGAGGGAACCGGAACGCGGACCGGCTCTGTCCGACTCAGTAAAATCTTGGCGCGCGCTTCACATGCTCTGGCTAATCCGATTTTAGATCACCCACTTTTAATCACACCCCTCCGGCGGCCCCACTTGTTTTTCGCCCTGATCCGGGCTAGGTTGCCCGATATGCAGGCAGCCGTGAATGGGAACTGATCGGAGAAGGATAATGTCATGATTGCAACGCAAATTCGACAGAAGGACGCCATCTTTTACTTCGGCGCGTATCCCTCGGAGCAATTATTGTCCAAGGTCCGCTTTATCAGCCGCTTTTACGACGAGGAAGGCGGCGTGATCAAGCCGGAGGAACTGCCCGCCCAAGACGACGTCGCGCAGTTCATCGCCAAGGTGGAGCGCAGCGACAAGGCGTTCCAGCGCGAACTCTCCCGCTCCAAGGTCGGCGCCATCCGCAACTTCTACGAAACCGCCGTCAGCCAGCCGCCCATCCCCGGCACGGTGCTGCTGTTCACCCCG
>JAQGOT010000399.1 GCA_028293465.1 Pedosphaera sp.
GGCTGGCGGCAAGTGGATGAGATACCCCATCGAAAACCCGCCTGTCGAGTGAAAATTCGCGTTTTGACGACTGGTGGATGCCCGCCAGAGGATTATATTCCTACGGGGTTGGCAACTCTCCCGTTAGCGGAGCAAGCTCGCCGCCCTTTGAGCCGGACTTGGTTTGGTCGGGCCCAAGCAAAGGAGTAACTGGTGGGTTCATCTGTATTATGAAACTACAACGATTGATTTTTTTCGCCCTCAGCCTCGCCTTGGTGCCGCTCGCCGGGGCCGCAACCGTGCCCCCGCTTATTTTGAAAGGAAGCGCAGCCACAAACGCTCCCCCACCCGCGCCGGGCGTCACCAACACGGATACCAACACTCCCGCCGCGAAAAACGCCCCGAGCGCGGCGGACCGGCTCGCCTCGCCCGTCCGTGACGTGATCCAGATGTCGGACTCCGGCGTGGCCGCGGATGTCCTCACCTCTTACATCCAAAACTCTCCCTCCACTTTTAACCTAAAGCCGGACGATATTATTTACCTGAAGGACATCGGGCTTCCCGGGGGGATTATCAGCGCCATGCTGGCACACGACAAAGCCGTGCGCGACAATGCCATTCCGCAATCGCTGCCCGCCGGTGTCGCCCCCCCGCCGGGAGGCCAGTCGCCGTACTCACCGCCGGCGCAGCCCTCGGCTGATACTGAAAATCCAATGCCCCAATCCCAGAATTATCAGCCCGATGAGGGGAACTACTTCTACAGCTATCTCTCCCCCTATGGCACCTGGGGCAACCTGCCGGGCTATGGTTCGTTCTGGCAACCTTATGCCGCCATCTCTTCCACCGGTTGGGCACCATACTGCGACAACGGACGGTGGTGCTACAGCAACGTCGGTTGGTTTTGGAACTCGAATTATGCGTGGGGTTGGGCCCCGTTCCATTACGGTCGTTGGTGGAATCATCCCACCGAGGGTTGGATCTGGTTCCCGGGCACCCAATGGGCGCCTTCCTGGGTGAACTGGCGTTCTTCCGGCAACTTTGCCGGCTGGGCGCCGTTGTCGCCTTTCGCGGATCCGGGCTTTGGTTTCAGCGGGGGTTCAGCGCTCGTTAGTTTTCAACCAGGCTTCGACCGCTTTGGTCTCAGCCGCGACAATTTTACCTTCGTGCCCATGAGTCGCCTGGGAGACCGCAACCTCAGCCGCTTCCGGTTAAACCCCGCACAGGTGCAGAGGATTTTTCCGCAAACCACCCTCGTCGCCAGCACCTTCGCCACCGGCGCGGGCAACAGCATTCTTAATCGGGGCATCGATCCCAATCTGGCCCAAGCCGCGAGCGGCAGTCCGATTCTCCGTGTGGACGTTCAGGATCCGGCCTTGGATTTCAGCGGCCTTACCAATGACACCACGCTCGCCGACAACAGCGATTTCTCCGGTAATGGTGGTGGTTTCTTCGGACCTTTGGATAACGGCTTCGGTTTTAGCACTGTGGCCAGCCTCGAGGAAGCGGCTTTGGTTGAGTCGGGATTGATCAACGGCCCTCCGCCCTCCACGGCCCAATCTGCCAGGATCAATCCGCGATTCCCGCAACCCGGCCAAGGGCTCCTCGACACCGGCCAACCTTCCACGGCCCAATCGCAAACCATTAATCCCGCCTTCCCAAATCTCCGCCCGGGACCGCAATTACCAAATGTGCCCATCTCGGGAGGGGGAGTCCCAGCGAGAAGATTTTTTCTGGCGCCGTTCCGCCCTGGGAACGGCACCGTCGTCAACGGTCGTGCGCGAGTTACCAGTCCCGGTTCTCAGAACTCTCCGGTTGTCACCGGGCCTTTCGCTCCGGCGACGGGAGCGACTCCTCGCACCCAAGGTGGCCCCTTCGCGCCCGCCGTGGGAGCAGCCCCAGCCGCGAGAGGGGGAGCCTTTGCTCCGGCGGTCGGTGGCACCGGCGGCCAGCGGTGACCCTTGCCTGATTCAACTCTGAGGGTTGACTCGGACGCGCCTCAAGTGGGGAAACCTGCTTGGGGCGTTTTCAAAAACCATCTTTTTTGTTTTGTGAGCCCCGGCCGTTGTCCGGTCGCGAGGTTGGCGACTCCTGGTTCTGATGGCCTTGCGGAGCAGAAGAGGGTTGCGGATAGCGGGCCGGATAATAAACGTGCGGGTTGTGGCCCTGGCTTTTTTGCTGTCCGGCGTCTGGCTGCGGTTGCCCCGGGCTCTGTGGCGACTGCGAATGAACGGGGGTCGCGGGCCGGTAACTCTCCCCCGTGTTGGCTGAAGGTTTAGCCTCCTCGCGGTGTTCGTTTATCGAGCGGCCAGGCACCCCTCCATTGGCAGGTTGGCGAGCGTCGGGCGTGGTACGGTTCGGAACGTTCGACTCAGGCTTTTCCCGAATGGTTCGCTGCGGAAGGTCCGCTGCTCCGGTTTGGGACCGGCGTGGGTTGGAGGCTGGGCTTGAGCCACCATTCCCAGGCGGGGTGTTTCGTTGGGGCTGCGGCTTGACCATCACATTATGTTGCACCACCGGATGCCGGTCATCCACCTTCTGCGCCACCATGCCGATCGATTTTGCCGGAGTCTGGAGCTGTGGTCGGTAAACGGCCGTCTCGCTCCTCCCCGGGGCGATGCTGCGGACCGGCCTTCCCGAGTTCGCGGGCCCATCCCGGATGACCACCTTTTTGATCTCACTGTGCGTGGCGGCGGCCACGCGATCAACGCCCACCCCGTGATTGACAATGACGTTGTTGTGCACCTCGTAGCTGTTGATGATCGTCGTCTGGTTGTAAACGGCCTTCACCTGCGTCGGCGGCAACCGGTGATGGCCGAGATCACGGTTGTTGAAATCCCTCAATGCGACAAAAGTAAAATTATCCGCCCGGAGTCCGAAATCAAAATCGGCGCGCACGCTCACCCCGTTGAAGCGGAAGCCGAGCCGGGCGTCAAAGTCCGCGTGCGGCGGCAGTGGTGCCCAACCACAATGATCTCCCGAAACCCGCCAACTCACCCACGCGGGAGCCCAGACTGTGTCCGGCAGCCAGATCCAACCGCAACGGTCATGCAGTTGCCATCGACCGTAATGGAACGTGGCCCAACCCCAAGAGTAATCGGATTGCCAGAACCAGCCGGCGTCGGTGTAAACCCAGTGGCCACCGTCGCAATAAGGCCGCCACCCGCGCGATACCACGACGGTGCGCGGTTGCCAGCACCAACCATAGCCGTCCAACTGCACCCAGCTCCCGTAAGGAGAAAGGTCGTTGTAGAAATAATTCACCTGGGCTGGCGGGTTGCTGACGTACGTCGGCGCTGCTTCCACCGGTTGCGGTGGTGCTGGTTGTTCAGGAACCGCAGCCACGATCGGGGGCTGGGCGACCGGAGGTTGGCCGGAGGGCGGGTAGGCTTTCTGATCGTAGGTGTACGCCGGAGCCTGGCCTCGCAAGGTGCTGTCATGATTCAGCATCGCCGTCACCACCGGCGCGGAGAGCCCGACATCCTTCAGGTAAATCACCGCATCGGCTGAGAGTTCGTAGGTTGATCGGGAGTTTGTAATAAAAGCCAGGAGCACGTCATCGCTGGAGCCGGATTCCGCCAGCTTGATCACCTCTGCCGCGCCCGGTGAGACGCTCGCTGGTGCCGCGACCGCGTTCTCGCCCGGAGTTGCGCCGACGGGCCCTTGTAGAGCAGGCGCGTCGGGTACTTGAGAATTTGCGGAGGTGAGGGGCAATGCCAGGAGTACAACGAAACTTAGCCGGTACAGAACTTTCATAAGAATTTTTTACAGCGTTTAATCTGACGAGTTAGACCTGAATAGCATGTGGTTATTCACTTTGCAAAAAGAAGCTGTCCTACAGATTTCCTCACTTCAATTGTAAGATATTGCGTTGCAACATCCGAGTATCTTCCGCGGGCGGCTGAAAAAACCCGGCAACGCCGGTCAAGCTGCGGTTGAGCTGGCTGGAACCCGACATCAACTCAACCAAAACCGCTCGGCCACCTGACGTTGCTCCTCCGTCACATGGTCGAAGATTCCATCAGCACTGTTCAGGACAGCGATTTTGGTTTTGAAGGTTTTCGCGAGGGTGACGACGAACTAATCGCAAGATGTGAATAACTTTCGGTTGCGGCTCGCCACCGATGTGGTAAGTATTTTTTAGCAGAGCTTTGAGCTCGGGTCCAAATACCGGATTGAGATCTTCGTACCGGGGCGTGGACTGCCTTAGGGCAATTAATCCTGCACTGCAGGAGCGCCGATCTCCTTTGAGCCATTGCTCTGCTCTTTAATTTCTCAGGCCACCGCCGGTAATTGAGCCAAGCAGAAAAGGCCAGGCTCCCGGGCTCAATTAATCACCTCTCCAAGCCTCCTCATTCAGAGCGGGCAAAAGGTCGAATGCATAATTTCCCGGACCACAGCCGCTCTCGAGCACGCTCAGAATCAGATGCATTTCCGCCGCCGTGTCATAAGGCCCCGGAACGTAAAACGGTTTCCCGTCCAAGCCGAACACGAAATCAGAGGCGCAGGCTTGAGCCGAAACACCTCCGAACACCCGGCACGCCTTGCGGTAATCGTGATGGGGCGAAAACCCCAGCTTGGCGGCGTAGGCGGCCGCTTGCTCCACCAATTTCTGCGCGCAAGCCGGTTGAATTTTCTCCAACCGTCCCCCTTCAGCCACCATCGGCAGCACCTCGGTTTCATATTCATCCAAATCCAGCTTGAGAAACTCAGCGGTCTTTATCCCCAGACAATAGGTGTCCACCAGAAAAAGCCCGGTTTCCACGGCCTCATTCGCTTTGAAGCGGCTCGCCACCACGCTGCCCATCCCAATCTCAAAGATCGCCGCCGTCATAAAGGCTTCCATTGGCCGCTTGGCCTTCACGTTCTCATTCATAAAAATCCTCCACCATAAATTTGGTCGTCCCTTTGCGAATCGTCAATCGCAGGGGCGCTTTTCGTGTTAGCAACGCACGGCCCGACTGCAAACCGGGCCCGCTCGGGCCGATGGGCAGTTTGACCTTTGGCTGAATGCCGAAACCGGACAAATTACAACCTGCAATCCTCCGCCAAAACAACCTAAAGCTTGCGGCTGCACTGCGCTTCTTTATGGTAGGAGCATGCGAACCGTTCAAGTTTCCCTGGGAGACCGCAGTTATGAGATCTGCATCGGCCCGAAACTCCTGGATCAGTTGGGCAGCGCGTGCGCCCGGCTGCAGTTGGGCCAGCGTTGCGCCATCATTTCAGACGCCAACGTGGCTCCGCTTTACGCCGAAGCGGTCGGACTCTCGCTGACCAAGTCCGGCTTCAAACCATTTCTAATCACCGTCCCCGCCGGCGAAACGGCCAAGAGCCTGAAATCAGTCCAGGCCTGTTATGACCAGCTCGCTCATCGGCGTCTGGAACGGAAATCCTTCGTGGTGGCTCTGGGCGGTGGCGTCGTGGGGGATCTGGCCGGGTTCGTGGCGGCCACCTACCTGCGCGGCATTCCGTTTGTGCAAGTGCCCACCACCCTGCTGGCGCACGTGGACAGCTCGGTGGGCGGAAAGGTGGGCGTGAATTTGAAGGCGGGCAAAAATCTGGTGGGGGCTTTTTATCAGCCGCGTTTGGTGATGGCTGACCTGGAGGTTTTTCGCACCTTACCCGGACGGGAGTATCGCGCCGGCCTGGCGGAAGTGATCAAGTACGGGATCATTTACGATGCCGCTTTGTTTCAACGGCTGGAGCGGGACATGCCCAAACTGCTCAAGCGCGATCCCCAAACTTTGGCGAAAGTCGTCGCGCGTTGTTGCGAAATCAAGGCCGAGGTGGTGGGTCAGGACGAGACCGAGTGCGGTTTGCGTGCGATTTTAAATTTCGGCCACACCATCGGCCACGCCCTGGAAGCGATTTCCGGGTATGGAACATACCTGCACGGTGAAGCGATCTCGATCGGCCAGGTCGCCGCCGCCCGGCTTTCAGCTCACCTGCTCGGCTTTTCGGAAGGCGAGGTCCGGCGCATCACGACGCTCTTTCGCGGCGCCAAGTTGCCGACCAAAGTCAAACTGGATTCCCGCCAGTTGGCCAAGCTCCTGGCCGCCATGCAGCTCGACAAAAAAGTGAGCGCGGGTGAAGTGAAGTTTGTCCTTGCCCGAAAAATCGGCCAGGTGGAGTTTGGCCGGCAGGTTCCCATGCATTTAATTGAGACCGTTCTCAAGCCCGGTCATTGAACGTAAATCCTTAAACCGATGGCTGCCATCAGCGAAGCAATCGCGTGTTGAAGACCTACGAATTTTTCCGCGAGCCGCAGTTGGAGCTGTTCAAATCGAAGCGGAAACGCAAGCCGTAAAGCGCGACCCCGCCCGTCCCGCGTATTTACTGGTTTTCAAACCGGACGAAGTGGGCTAGGTTCGTGCCGACTGATATGGTTCTCGTCATCGACAATTACGATTCGTTCACCTACAACCTGGTGCAATACCTGGGTGAAATGCAGGTTGATCTGGAGGTTCATCGCAACGACCAGATTTCCCTCGACCAGATTCACGCACTGAACCCGGAACGGATCTTGATTTCGCCCGGGCCCTGCTCACCGCGCGAATCAGGGTTGTCCAACGAGATTATCCGCACCTTCGGCCCGAAGGTTCCATTGTTCGGAGTTTGCCTTGGGCACCAATGCATCGGCCACACCTTCGGCGGCGACGTGGTGGTGAACTACCGCATGATGCATGGTAAGACTTCACCCATCCATCATGACGGCAAGGATTTGTTTGCCGGCATGCCGAACCCCTTTGCGGCGACCCGCTACCACTCCTTGGTGATTCAGAAAGACACCATCCCCGATTGTTTGGAAATCACGGCTGAAACTGACGAAGGTGAGATCATGGGCGTGCGGCACAAGGACCATCCGATCTGGGGCGTTCAATTCCATCCGGAGAGCATCCTGACGGAGAACGGGCGCACGATCCTGAAGAACTTTTTGAAGCTTGGCTAGCCGACGCGAGTTTCAGCGTGTCTGAAAGCTCGGTGTCCCC
>JAQGOT010000425.1 GCA_028293465.1 Pedosphaera sp.
CACCTCACCGCCGAACAATCCACGGCGTTGGACGCGGCCAAAAAAGAGGTTAGCAAGTTCATGCAAGACCCGAAGGCTCACCCCGAAATCGCAACCTTGGCTGCGAAATTTGAGGCTGGATTGAAAACTGATCCCAAGAACTTGGATTACAATCTCGTGATTCCCTCGATGCTCGGGCATTACCTGCCGCTCGGTCTGCTGGGGATCGGATTCACCGCGCTGATGGCCTCGTTCATGTCGGGCATGGCCGGGAATGTCACCGCGTTTAACACGGTGTGGACTTACGACATTTATCAGAGTTACATCGCGCCGAAGCAGTCGGACAACCACTATCTGTGGATGGGCCGCATGGCCACGGTCTTTGGGATCATCATCAGTATCGGGTGCGCGTACCTGGCCTCAAAATTTAACAACATCATGGACATGCTGCAGCTTGTCTTTGGTTTTGTGAATGCGCCGCTCTTCGCCACATTCCTGCTGGGAATGTTCTGGCGTCGGACGACGGGTCATGGCGCGTTCTTCGGCCTGCTCGGGGGAACGACGGCCGCTGCCATCTTCCACGGACTGGCTTACACCCGGGGCGCGGAGGTCGGCATCAAAGGCGCATGGCTTGCGAAGACCTTCCAGTTCAACAGCGAAATGGCCCAGAACTTCACCATGGCGATCGTGGCGTGGGTCTCCTGTTTTGTGCTCACCATCATCGTTTCCCTCGCCACCCGCCGGACCAAGACCGACCAGGAGTTGGTGGGACTGGTATATTCGCTGACACCGAAACCGAAGCGGGAAAACGAGCCGTGGTATCAACAGCCCGTGACGCTGGGCATCCTTATCTTGGTCGCCACATTGATCCTAAACATCATTTTCTGGTAAGTTTAACCCGGTAACATTTATGAGCTTTGACTTAAGACTTCCAATCGGCCTGTTGTTCAGTTTCTACGGCGTCCTTCTGGCGGGCTACGGCCTCATCACCAAGGATTCAAAAGAAATGTATGAACGTTCCCTGAACATCAACATGAACCTGGTCTGGGGCTTGGTGATGCTGGCATTCGGCGCGGCGATGTTGTGGCTGGCCATGGGCAGTCGGCGCGTGCAGAAGCAGAAAAACGCCGCCGCCGCGGCTGCGGCCGCGAATCCGAAAACACTGACGGGGGTTTGAAGGGGAAATTTATCGGCGAAAGACCTCGGTAAGCCAAAAACCTGGCCTTTCGCGGTTAGGCTTCGAGGCTGTGGAAATTATCGGGCATCGTGGGGCCTCGTTTGATGCGCCGGAGAATACTCTGGCGGCGGTGCGGCTCGCGTGGCAACAGCGGGCCGACGCGGTGGAGGTGGATGTGCATCTTTCACACGACGGCAAGATTGTCGTCATCCATGATCCCAACACGCGCAAGCTCGCCGGGGTGAACCGCAAAGTGGCACGGCAGAGCCTGGCTGAGTTGCGCGCGCTGGATGTTGGCCGTCGGAGAGGAGCGGCTTGGGCCGGTGAGAGGATTCCCACGCTGGAAGAAGTGCTGGCGATGGTGCCCCGGAACAGACGGCTCTTCATCGAAATCAAATGCGGTCCCGAGATTGCGCCCGAACTTGAGCGGGTGTTGCAGGGAACCGGTTGTCGGCCGGAGCAGGTGGTGTTCATCGGCTTTTCGCTGCCGACGATGCGATTTCTCAAGCAGGATTTCCCGGAGATCGAGGCGGGCTGGATTACAGTGCTGAGGCGTCATTGGCGCACCCGCCGTTGGCCGAAACCTGAGCTGTTGATCGAGAAGGTTCAGGCCACCGGGTTGAATGCGGTGGATTTGAACTTTCGCGGTCCCATCAACGCCGAATTCGTGGAAAAATTCCATTCCTCTGGATTGAAGGTGTACGTTTGGACGGTGGATTCCGTTGCCAAGGCAAAGAAGTTAACCGCCGCCGGCGTGGATGGCATTACCACCAACCGTCCGGGTTGGTTGCGCGAACAGCTTGACCGGTAATTCAGACTTTCGTCGCGAGGCTGCGGACGTCGGCGGCGAACTCGTCCACGTCGGCTTCGGTGGTGTCCCAACTGCACATGAGGCGGCATTGGCCGGGGCTGACGTGGGTGTAAAACATCCAACCGCGCTGCCAGAGCGCTTCGATGATCGCTTGGGGCATTTCAGCGAAGACGGCATTGGTCTGGCAGGGGAAGGCGATTTTGATCTGCGGCAACCCGCGCAAGCCCGCGTCCAAGCGCCGGGCCATCTTGTTGGCATGCGCAGCGTGACGCAGCCAGGCACCGTCCTGCAACATGCCGACCCAGGAGGCGGAGAGAAAACGCATTTTGGAGGCGAGTTGGCCGGCTTGTTTGCAGCGATAATCGAATTCCCGCGCCAATTCGGAATTGAAGAACACCACGGCCTCGCCCACGGCCATGCCATTTTTTGTGCCGCCAAAACAGAGCACGTCCACCCCGGCTTGCCAGGTGATTTCCTTGGGCGTCACGCCCATGGAGGCGACGGCGTTGGCGAAGCGCGCGCCGTCCATGTGGACGCGCAAACCGAGTTCCTTGGCGGTATCGGTCACCGTCTCCAATTCATCGAGCGAGTAAATGGTGCCAGCCTCCGTGGCCTGCGTGAGGCTGATGGCTCGCGGCTTGGGATAATGGATATCAGTGCGCTTCTTGACCATGCCTTCGATGCCGGCGGGGTCGATCTTGCCGTTCGCGCCGGGCACGAGGAGAACCTTGGTGCCGTTGGCGAAAAATTCGGGCGCGCCACATTCCGCGGTTTCGACGTGGGCGCTCTCGTGGCAGAGAATGCTGTGATACGACTGGCAGAGCGAGGCCAGGGAGAGCGAGTTGGCGGCCGTGCCGTTAAACACGAAGAACACCTCGCATTGGGTCTCAAAGAGGTCGCGGAGCAGGTTGGCGGCCTTTTCGGTCCAGGGGTCATTGCCATAACCGCTGACGTGGCCGCGATTGGCCTCGGTGAGGGCAGCGAATGCTTCCGGACAGATGCCGGCGTTATTATCACTGGCGAACTGGCGCCGAGCTTTCATTTCAACCTTCATGCGGCAAGAGCTTAGCGCATCGGTGCGGGGTTGAAAGATGAATTGTTTATCAACGCGTCGCGATTCAGCACAGAGCGCCCGGATATTGAAGGCGCAGGTTGCGAGGCCCGGCGGCAGACTTTCCTGTCCCGCCAAAAATGTTAATGGTGAAGACTGGCATTTGCACGCTGCTGGCGAGTCCGAATCTGATGTTGCCTGTCCCGATGGCTGCACATTTCCGTCAACGCGGGTGTTCACCCTATGTTTATAAACCCGGGGCTTGTGGATGATCAGGGCGTTGGCAAAGGAGTGAGCCCATGGCAAAGCAAACGTTGGAGCGAGTGTCGCGTTCGTGGACGACGCGGCGCGATGAGAAACGACGCCACATGCAAGTGATAGCCAACCCTGATCGAAAGAAAGGCCTAAAGAACATGAAATTCAATTCCTTACAGAAGCAAACCTCACGCCGCGAAATGTTGCGAGATTCAGTCACGTTGGCTCTCCTGGCGCACCTCGTTCCCGCGTCGCTGCTCCACGCCTCCGCAGCGGGCGACGCGCAACAATCACCTTCTGCGGCCGACCTGCTCGCGAGTATGCGCGCCAAGTTCAACGCCGTTCCCATGCAAACGCAAAAGCTTGCTGACAATGTCACTATGTTCGCCGGCCCCGGCGGAGCTGTGGTAGTCCTCAACGGCCCCGAACGGCATGTATCCCTACATCGACCCCGGTACGGGCGGCAAAATCACCGGCATGATTGCCGCCGCCGACAAAATTCTCTCGCTCGCCGACAATTACACCAAGATTGTTGCGGGGCACGACCCGCTCGGCAACAAAGCGGACCTCACGAAATCCCGGGACATGCTCGTCACTTCGCGCGATCGCGTTCAGAAATTGAAGTCCGCGGGAAAACCCGCCCTGGAAGCCGTCGCGGAAAAGCCCTTCGCCGATCTCGACCCCGTCTGGGGCAAAGGCATCGTCAA
>JAQGOT010000457.1 GCA_028293465.1 Pedosphaera sp.
TTACTCCGTTGCATCGGTTAGGAGTCGCGATCCCTAAGTAGGGGTCAACTTATCCGTCGGCGAGGGCTGACAAACTTGCGATCATCGATCGCGATAAAAACAAAACTGCCCGCATTGAAATATCGCAATGCGGGCAGTTTATGTTTTGGTTCTGCACCCTGTCGAGAAAAATGTGAATGTGAAAGCAACACAGGGGCAAATCGGTTTCCGACAACCACTGTTTCAGGTTCGGCCGGTTGGGAGCAATGCGGGCTGCGCTTTTTCGAGCTTTCTGTCCCACGGACGACCTCTTTTGTCAGTCGAACACGGACACCAGAATCAGCCCCATTCCGATTTTTAAATCCTTCCAAAACGACAACTTGGAACCATGGCGAAAGCTGTGAGCACGATCGTGAGTATTCTCCTGTTGGTGGCCGCGGATCAGGTGGCGGAACACTTGAAACACAACGATTTGCTGTCGGCTGAGGATCATCCCCGGCCAGAACAAGTGCCTTCGAGCAACATCCGCCCAGTCGCCGGTCCGGTGCCATTCTTTTCCGAAGCCGAGATGGCACCATAACAGCATTCCTTTTTCTGTTACCCGATGAAAAAATTGAAACATCCCCTGTTCATTGTTGTCGTTGCCCTCTCGATGTGTGTTTTGGCTGGTGCCGTCGGCTACTGGCTCATGCTGCCTTCCGACGAAATCACCCACACCCAGTTCGATCAATTGGTCCGGGAAAAGCTCATCCTCGAAGGAACGGTAACGCCGACTCCCTATCCGGGCTTCTATCACCTGGAAGGGAAAACGAAGGCCGCCGGCAAACCGAAAAGTTTCAGCCTCACCACGCACCTGGAATCGGATGAGGTCAAGAACCTGTTCGCGCAGTCCGAGGTGAAGATCGAAGTGCCCGGCATGGGGCTTAAGGGACAAGCAGTGAATATCATTTCGGTGATCCTGCTCATCGGGCTGATGGTGGGGTTGGTGGCTTATCAAGCGAATATCGGTCGCGGCAAAAACAGCCGGATCCGGCAACGCCCGAAAGTTCGGTTCAGCGACGTGGCGGGTGTGGAGGAGGCCAAGGCGGAAGTGCGGGAAGTGGTGGACTTTTTGAAAGACCCCGCCAAATACCGGCGGCTCGGGGGCAACCTGCCCAAAGGCATCCTGCTCATCGGACCGCCCGGCACCGGGAAGACGATGCTGGCCAAGGCCATCGCCGGCGAGGCGGACGCCAACTTTTTTAGCGCGCACGGCAGCGATTTCAACGAGGTCTTCGTCGGCGTCGGCGCCAAGCGCGTGCGGCAGCTTTTCAAACAGGCGGTGCGGCACAAGCCGGCGATTATTTTCATCGATGAAATCGATTGCGTGGGCAAGCATCGCAAGCTCGATTCGCACGGTGAAAATCAGCAAACCATCAATGCGTTGCTGTCAGCCATGGACGGCTTTGAGAGCAGCGAGGGTGTGGTGGTGCTGGCGGCGACCAATCGCCCCGAGGACCTAGACGAAGCGTTGTTGCGCCCCGGGCGGTTCGACCGGAAGGTCCAGGTGCCTTATCCGGACGTGAAGGGCCGTCGTGCGATCTTGCAAAGTCACAGCCAGGACAAACCGTTGGCGGATGGCTCGGCGTTGGATGTCATCGCGCAAACCACGCCGGGGATGTCCGGCGCGGACCTTGCCAACCTGCTCAATGAAGCCGCGATTCTATGCGCGCAGCAGAATTGCACCCGGATCGGCCTGACCGAGCTCGAAGCCGCGCGCGACAAGGTCCGCTACGGCCAGGAACGCAAATCGATGGTGTTGACGCAGAGAGAACGCGAGTTGATTGCGTATCATGAGGCTGGTCACGCGCTGATCAATTTGCAAATGCCGTTGCTGCCCGCGTTGTACAAGGTGAGCATCGTTCCGCGCGGCAATGCGCTGGGAGTCACTACGCTGTTGCCCAACGAGGACCAGAATATTCACGGCAAGAACGTGCTGTTGCAGGAGTTGGTCCTGCTGATGGGCGGGCGGGCTGCGGAGAAGACGTTTTACGGCGTGACCACAAACGGCGCCAGCGGCGATTTGGACATGGCCCGCAAAATCGCCCGCAACATGATCCATGCCTGGGGCATGGGCGAAAAGCTGTATTACGAGCCAGAGCAACGGGGGGCCGAACAGGAAATTAATCGTTTGTTGCAGGAGGCGGACCGCGAAGCGCTCGCGATCATCCAGGCGCAGAAGGAAAATGCCGAGAAACTCGCCCGCGCTTTGCTCGCCCGTGAAACACTAACCCGCGAAGAGGTGCTGGAATTATTTCAGGCTCCCAGGTTGCCCGAACCGGACCACGCATCCGTCCAGGGCAGCTTGGCCAATTATTGACGGGAACCGGGGTTCGCCGGCAGGCCCGCGCGAGCCCCTGAACGCTTTCTCCGAACAACCGATTCAGGGATCACCCGGAAACCTTGGCGTATTCACCCCATATCGGTGAATCGAGAGCTCGGCAACGCTACGTTTGCTCGAGGTCCATATCCTGGTCATTCAAATACGCGCGGTTTACCGTGCGGGAGTTCGTAGTAATGGCTTGGGGGCGGGCGTTTAGGAGGGTCTCGAATGTTGCAGCAAAGAGTGGCTAACGGCCGCCAACCACCCTCCAGCGGGTGCATGAGCAGAAGCAGGCTCGAAGCAAGGTATTTCGCAACCGAAGCAAAGCTTGCTGCCAAAGTGCTGAGTGTCCTAATCTATCGGAATGGATTCCACCAAAGAATCAGCTTGCCAAGATGGCCGTGGGAACACGTTGGGCGACAAAATCAATCCAAGCATGAGCTTGCTCTGCCGATTTATCGATTGCTCGCGGAGATATTCGTTGCGGCTGCGCAGCACCTGGTATCGCCGCTGGTTTCTGTTAACCGAGCGGCCACGGCACCGGACGATCGATCTGGGACTGGGTGTGACCTGTTTTGTGCCTCTCAGAGGCGGTGGGCGAGGGTCGATCCGGGTGGGGAATGAGACCAAGTTTGGATCTCCCTCGGCCCATCGGCTGGGGAACGGCGAAGTCATGTTGCAGGCCAATCTGCCTGAGAGTGAAATTGTGATCGGCCGGGACAATTGGTTTAACAACAATACCATGCTCTGTGCGCTGAGCAGCATCCGCGTGGGGGACAACTGTCGCATCGGTCAGGGCGTTTTCATCATGGATGCTGACTTTCATGAGATCAACCCTGCCACCCGCAACCGTAGCGAAGGGTTGGTGAGACCGGTGACCATCGGGAACAACGTTTGGATCGGCAGCCGGACAACGGTCTTGAAAGGCGTCAAGATCGGCGATAACTCGGTTATTGGGGCCATGAGCCTGGTGACGAAGGAGGTGCCGGAGAATACGCTTGTAGGCGGAGTTCCCGCTCGAGTGATTCGTAAACTGGAGTAAGAGCAGAAAACCAGCCAGCACCCTGCGGTTGGGGTGAAGGTGCGGGTGAGAGCGCTGGCGGGACCCTTCGTCGAACCCTGATGTTCGCCAATTTCCCGACTTCAAATCTTCTCAGCTTGGAACATGGATCCTCGACTCAATGCCTGATGGTTGCCTGCCGCCAGCCTTCGTTTAGTAGATGACTTGGTCGCCTTCGCTAAGCGCGTCCAGCTTCCAGCCGGGCATCACATCCGCGATGCAGCGATCTGATTGGACACTTCTGATGGCAACCTTGGCGACCAGCTTTCCATTCCGGTTCACCAGCATCTGGCCGGCTTCCAAGACTCCTTGCTTCTCGCCGATGTCGAGCACCACAAAATTATGTTTCGGATCTGCCACCAACACTCTGCCTTTCAGGCCCTCGGGCAAGGCAACAAAATCTTCACCGTAATCTTCTTTTGTTCCGTTAGCTCGGCGGGTTACGGCCAGGAAGCCCTCCAAACGGGTGGTTTCCGCCAGCAGAATTTTCTTCTCGGCGGCGAGTTGCGCGCATTCTTCCGTCAAGGGCTTCAAGGAGGCGAGCGTGGGTCTCACCTGCTCGACCGGGATTTTCAAGGATTTCCATACCGCCAACTCCTTGTTGAAACCCTCCAGCTCAGCCTGCGTTTTTTTGAGAGCCGCTGCTAAGGCGACTGCTCTTTTCGCTTGTTCATCCCCGGTGGCAATTGCCTGATTCCGTTCGCCTTTGGTGAGGGCGAGTTTATTGGCGGCTTGGTCCAGTTTTGCCTGGGTTCCGCTGGCCAGTTTCTGAGCTTCGAGATTGGCGGCAGCTTCCTGGTCGCGTTCGACGCGGAATTGGTTCCGTTCCGCGAGGGTGGTCGTGATTTTCCGGTGAACCTGTAGGAAGTTGATGCTGGCGGCGGCCAAGGCGGCGACAATGGCCAGAACGAGGCTGATTCGAATAAACATGGTTTGCTCCTTCGGAATACTCAGGTTGTAGGGTTAGAGTAATCGTTGGAAGAGCCCATGTCAAGGCGCACCCGGGGAGTAGAATGGGAAAGCGCGTTTGCTGTCACCTCTGAACCGCGCCTGTGCCTCTCATCCTCGCTGCTGCTATAGTCCTCGGCCGGCAAAAAGGCCGACCAGGAACAGAATCACGCAGATCGCGATGAAGACGAAGAACAGGATTTTCGCGATTCCGACTGCGGTCCCCGCGACGCCGCCGAAACCGAAGATTGCCGCGATGATCGCGATCACCAGAAATATTGCCGCCCATCTTAGCATAATGTTTCTCCTTTTGCGGGTTTCGGATTCGAGGTGAATCCTTACTCCGGTCAGTTGGAATTATGATAATGCGCAGAAGTGAAAATTGCGTTGGGGTGTTAAACCCAAAACCGCGGGGTGAGATGGGGAGTCAGAACATGGCTTTCAGAAACACGGAACCATAGCTGTCCCGCTTGCTTTGTTCGGTAAAGGTCCGGGTCTGATAAACATAGCTGAAGCCCACCTGAATCCGTTGCAGGATCACCGCGAAACCGGCATGGAGTTCGCCCACCCAAGGCACCCGCACCACGCTCGGACTTGATTGGCCGAGGTTGCCATCGAGGAAGGTGGAGTAGAGGACCGCTTTGCCCTCGAACCCACCGAAGAGATAAACGCCCCAGAACCCCGCTTTATCCGAGTATGACAAACCACCTTGGGGTGTGGTGAGTGAATCGACGGTCTGGACGCCGAAATCATCCGGCAGGTGCCAGCCCAAGCGGAGCGTCCCGGCAGCGCGGAAGGAGGTGTCCACGTTGCCCAGGCTGGTGCCGGCGCGCGGGATGAAGTCCGCGCCCCAAGTCCCTTTCCACGGCGTTGCCACCCGCCAGGAGCGCTCGTATTTCAGCGCGAGGCCGGGCTCGTTATGAAGCTGGTTGCTCCACCCTTGGGGAAGCGCAAACCCGCGCAGTTCGTGCACCCAGGTCTGGGATTCCTTGGCCAACGACCACGGGCCGACGACGCCCAAATCAATTTGAAAATGTTCGAGCACGGCAACAGGGCCGGTGAGACCACGGCGTTGCAAAATCAAGCCGGCGTAGAGCCAACCCGCGTAGGGGCGGTCGTGCGGGAGCAATTGCCTCGCCTGAAGATCACCCGGCGTATAGATGTTCTGGCCAACCTCGTAGCCGAATTTATTCGCGCCGTTGGTGAAGCCTAACGTCGGGAGGCTTGAGGCCAGGCAGGATGCCCACTGCGGGAGGTCGTTATCGGCTTGGAGATAGGAGAGCTTGAGGCCTTGGGTGTAATGCCGGTCGGTCTTGACCACCAAGTCGTTCTCTTCAATGAACGCGAAGACCGGACCTTGATCGGCAACCTGCGCGCGGGAGAACAGGGGCAAGGCCAACGCCATCCACAGCGCAGCCCGGCGAAAAATGGTGGTAAACCGTGCCTTACGAATGCGGCCAGATTGCCTCAACGTGACGAGGTTGTCACTGATTTGTCAGCGGGAAGGCTGCTGCACGTTCTCCGGGTGCATGGACTCGCCGCCATTTCGTGCGAGGCTTTAAAAGGGAATCAATTCCATGTTTTGGAG
>JAQGOT010000476.1 GCA_028293465.1 Pedosphaera sp.
TCCCGCATGCGGGATGGCCGTGCGCAAGCACCTTGGTTGTTCAATCTCGCCCTTCCCCCGCCCGAAAGCGCCAATCCCCACCTGCACGAACGGATGTCCCACGGTCGGCAACACGCGACGGGGGAAAGCCACGCCGGAAGGAATACAAAACGACCCAAGCTATGGGTGACCTTTTGCATTGCATCCGTTTCCTCCATGCCCGCCCTCCCATGACCGTCAATCGGCGACCGGTCATGTTCATTAACGCTTGAATCTCCGGAACCTGTCTGGTATTCAACTACAGCGGTCAGCAATTGGTCTGGAGTCTTTTTAATTATGCACAATTTAAATCGCGGCCGGGAAACCGTGTGCCCTTCCGTCCGCCCTTTTTCTCGAAAACCCGGAAGCAAAACTGCGGTGCCCAAACTGCTTAAACCGGCACTCCTCCGCTCCGGCCTCGCATTTTTTTGGCCAATCCGTTTGCGCCTCCAACCGCGAACCCGTTCAACCAGAGCGCTCGCGCCCCTCGCCTCCTTGCTCTGGCTGGCTTTTGCGTTGCAAGGAAAGGCCGCCCCGACCACGGTAGTCGCGTGGGGTGCCAATTTTTTCGGCCAAACGAATGTCCCGCCGGGGCTGACGAACGCCGTGGCAATTGCCGGGGGTGAAAATCATAGCCTGGCCCTCAAAAGTGACGGCACCGTTATCGCGTGGGGGGATAGTAATTACGGACAGATCAATGTCCCGCCGGGCCTGTCCAACGTGATCGCCATTGCGGCTGGAGGGTATCATAGTCTGGCCCTCAAAAGCAACGGCACCGTGGCGGCTTGGGGGCGGAATGATTACAACCAAAGCACCGTTCCGGCGGGGCTTTCCAACGTCGTCGCGATCACGTGTGGGGAATATCATAGCCTCGCACTCAAAAGCGACGGCACCGTGACCGGCTGGGGACAGAATGATTACAACCAAAGCACCGCCCCGCCGTCGCTGTCCAATGTCGTAGCCATTGCGGCAGGTCAAAGTTTCAGCCTGGCTCTTGCCAGCAGCGGCCGCGTGGTCGGTTGGGGGGATAATTCTCATGCAGAGGTGGTCCCGCCGGCAGGACTGTCCAACGTCATCGCCATCGCAACAGGATATTCTCACTCGCTGGCGCTCAAGCGGGACGGCACCGTGGCCGGGTGGGGCGCGAACAACCTTCCAGCCGGATTGAGCAATGTTGTGAGCATTAGTGCCGGTGGGTATCATAATCTTTTTCTCGAAGGCGATGGCACGCTGATTCTCGGAGGCAGTTCCGCCTTTGATTTGAATGTCGCTCCTGTCGGGTTGACCAACGTCGTGGGAATTGCGGCGGGGGCGGCGCATAACCTCGCCCTGTTTAACGATGGCTCACCCTTCCTGGTGCGGCGGCCAGCGACTCAAACAGCTTATAGTGGTGCCACGGTGTCGTTCAGCGTGACCGCAGTCGGTGCCGCCCCGCCAGGCTATCAATGGCAGGGACCAAACAACCTTATCCTCGCTGGCGCAACCAATGCGACGTTGACCCTGACGGATGTGCAACTGGCAGATGCCGGGAATTACAGTGTTATCGTCAGCAACGCAAACGGCACGATCACGACTCCGCCCGTCTCGCTCACGGTCATCACTTCTCCGCCGCTGCTCGTGGCCCAGCCCGTGAGCCAAACCGTCCCGGTCGGCTCAAAGGCGGTTTTCAGCGTTTTGGCCGCTGGGAGCCTGCCCTTAAGCTACCAATGGCAGTTTGGAGGCACGAACATTGATGGCGCGACCAATGCCAGCTTCACCCTCACCAACGCGCAATTGGCGGATCGGGGAGCTTTTACTGTGACCGTGAGCAATGCATTCGGAACGGTATCAAGTTCGAACGCCGTTCTGAATGTGGTCGACTTGGCCGGCGCCTTGAATGCAACCAACCTGGCCTGGACAACTTCCGGCAACCCGCCCTGGATACCCCAAACTGCTGTTGCCTGGGACGAGGCGGCGGCTCAGACCGGGCCTCTGGCAATCGGTCAACCATCCGTTTTGCAAACCATGGTCGAGGGTCCCGGCACCCTCAGCTTTTTGTGGCAGGTTCAATCTTCCAATCCGCAGTTCGAAACACTCCATCTGGATCTTTTGATCAACGGCGTTCAGCAGGCGGAACTCACAAACTTCGGACTTTGGCAGGGGCGGACGATTTATTTCGGCCCGGGCACCCAAACATTGCGGTGGGTGGCGGCAAAAATTTCCGGCCCGAGCGGCACCAACGCCGCTTGGCTGGACCTCGTCAGCTATGATGCCGGACCAACGTTGCCGGCCATCACCACTGCTCCGATGAGCGTGAGTGTATCCGCCGGGCACGCTGCCTTTCCTCCGCTCTTTACGGTGGCCGCGATTGGCACGCCGCCGCTGGGTTACCAATGGCAGTTCAACGGGGTTGCGCTCGCCGGCGCAACCAACTCCTCGCTGGCGATCCCGAATGTGCAGGCGGGGAATGCCGGGACCTACGCTGTGGTGGCGAGCAATGCCTACGGCGCGACCCCGAGTTCCGCTGCCACTCTGACGGTTGTTCCCACCCTGCCAATTCTATCTGCCAAGCCCACCAATCAGATCATCCCTCCGTGGGGCAGCGCCACGTTTGTTGTCGTTGCCGGCGGGACTGACCCGCTGAGTTATCAATGGCTGCTAAACGGCACAAACATTCCAGGCGCCACCAACACCTCTCTGACTGTCGCAGATTTTCCTGGACTGGACGCTGGCAGCTATCAGGTGGCCGTTGGCAATGCCCTTGGCCGAGTCACCAGTTCTCCGCCCGCCGCGATTTTGAGGAACATCCCCCTCGCCATCACCACCTTCGCCGGACTCCCCTCGGTTTCAGGCTCAAAGGACGGCACCAACACCGGCGCGCGCTTTTTCAATCCTTGGGACGTGACGGTGGATGGCGCCGGAGTCTTGTATGTCGCCGACCGGCTCAATTACAAGATTCGAAAAATCACCAGTGACCAGAATGTCACCACCGTCGCGGGCCGGAACTTCCCGGGCACCAACAACGGCCCGGTCAGCTCGGCGCTCTTTGACGAGATCGCCGGAGTGGCCGTGGATGGCGGGGGCAACTTTTACGTGGCGGACACCTTCAACAACACGATTCGTAAGATCAGTTCCGCGGGTGTCGTGAGCACGCTGGCAGGGCGTGCGGGTTTTGCGGGTACCAACGATGGCCTTCCCAATGCCGCGCGGTTTAATTATCCCGTCGGCGTGGCCGTCGACCGTGCCACCAATTTATATGTTGCAGACTGGGCCAATTCCACGATTCGGATGATCAACCCCACCGGATTTGTCAGCACCATCGCGGGCAGCGCGGGCAATCCCGGCTACGTCAACGCCACTGGCCGTGTGGCCAGGTTCCATTTGCCGGAACATCTCGCTCTGGACAATGCGGGCAACATCTACGTCGCCGATACCTACAACAACGCCATCAGAAAACTTGCGCCTGTGGGCACAAACTGGGTTGTCAGCACCCTGGCGGGTGCCGGTCCTGGTAATTTTGGCAGCCTCGATGGAATCGGCGCTGGCGCACGATTTTTCGGGCCCAAAGGCATTGCCTTCGATGGCGTGGGCAGCTTTTATGTGGCAGATACAAGCAATAACATTGTCCGCCGGGTGACCACTGGGGGCGTGGTGACCACTCCGGCCGGCTTGGCTGGGTCGCCAGGAACCAACGATGGCTCCGGCATCACGCCGAAATTTTTCTGGCCGACAGGCCTCGCCGTGGACGGCACGGGAAACGTTTTTATCGCTGACTCCGTCAACTCCACGATCCGCAAAGGCGTCCCCATGGTTCCGCCTTACATCCTCCTTCACCCTGAAAACCAGACGGCGACCGCTGGTGGCAATGCCATGTTTGCGGTTACCGCCACCGGCGCACCGCCACTCAGCTACCAATGGTTGGTCAACGGGACCAATCTCCCCGGAGCAACAAATGCATCGCTCACCTTGACCAATCTGGCGTTGGCCGACCCGGTCAACTATGGCGTCGTGGTGACCAACCTGTATGGTTCCATGGCCAGTTCCAATGCCATCCTGACGATACTGCGCTCCACCCCGCAATTTGACAGTCTCGTCCGGTTCGCCGCTGACGGCCTCGGCTTGCAGTTGAACGGGTTGTCAGGTCATGGCGCAGTCGTCATTTATGCCTCTACAAACCTCATGGACTGGGATCCCATCTTCACCAATCCGCCTCTCACCGGAACGCTGCACTTCCTCGATCCCTCCGCAACAAACACTCCCCTCCGCTTCTACCGCGCCATCGAACAATAATCGCGCATCCACTTCCTCCACACCTGATTCCCTGTTTCCATCCACTCCCCCTCCCGTAAAATCGGGGGCCGGTCAGTCCTAGAATTATGATTGGCAGGGATTCACACACAACCCAACGCACTCATCGCCGCCTACTCCATCGGCTTCAAATGCGCCGGGTTCAACCCGTAATCCGCCGCCACCGCCTCCATGTGTCGATCCGCAAAATTCACCGCCCCCTTCCCGCTGTGCCGTTGCGCCACCAGATTCATCACCCCATGCGACTCGATCGGCACCCACCGCGAATCGTTCAACGTCTTCCGGCCCTCGTCCGCCAGCAGGGTTGTCGGGAGATTTATCCTGGCGATCGCTTTAGCTCGCCGACCGCACCTGCAGAGTCTCCACACCACTGAATGGAAGCGCGCAAGTGGTCATCGTGGAGGTTGTACAATTACGGATTGTCTGCTTCCGCCTTGATCTGTAGTCTTTAGGAACTGGAACACTCCGACTGGATTTCAAACGATCCACAAGCGTGCTTGGGCTGGACGCAGGATCGCAGGGGGTGAAGCCGGTTGCATAACAATTTAAAGCACTCAAGGAAGTATGAAAACTCGCACCCAGTTACGCACCCGATACGTCGCCACGGCGGAATCCTCTCACATCTCCCTCCGCTTTCAGCGGGGGCTGTTTTTGTTATTGTTGGGTCTGATCACTGTTCTAAGCGGCGCGGGTTTTCGCGCCCAGGCAACACCGCCATACTCCGCCACGCAAGCGCCCACGCAAATCACCGCCAACAGCGCCAACCTAAATGGCATGGCCAGCCCGAATGGTGACGTCTCGGTGGCGTGGTTTGAATGGGGCACCAATTCGAACTACGGGCAGACGACTGGAGCCGTGGATGTAGGGGCTGGCAACGGCGTGGTCACTGTGACCGCCGGATTGAGCGGATTGGCGGGGCATGCGAGCTATTATTTTCGACTGGTGGTGAGCAATGCGGTCGGGCTTGCATTCGGCGGCCAGCAACAGCTCATCACAGGAGGCAAGATTCTGGGCTGGGGCGACAACACCAGCGGACCGGAGTCTTCTCCTGGCGTTCTCCGCCAGGTGGTGGCCGTCGCAGCCGGCGTTGCTCATAGTCTCGCGTTACAAACCGACGGGCGGGTGGTGGCTTGGGGAACGAGCACCGCACAGCCAAGCAATGTGCCTGTGAGCGCCACTAATGTGGTGGCAATTGCCTGCGGCGATTACTACTCCTTAGCATTGAAGAACAACGGAACTTTGGCGGCGTGGGGTGCGTATCAAGATGGGTTGGGAGTGGCGGGTATCAGCAATGTCGTGGCAATCGCCGCCGGGAATTCGTACAGCGTAGCGCTCAAGAATGACGGCACGGTGTTGGTGCGAGGTGGTCCCTCTTCCGTGAAGTTTGTACCGGCAGGACTGAGCAATGTGGTGGCGATCGCCGCGCGAGGGGATCATGTTCTGGCATTGAAGAACGACGGCACTTTGTTCGGGTGGGGTGATAACGCCTTCGGCCAGAGCCAGCCTCCGCCTGGCTTAAGCAACGTAGTGGCGATTGCGACCGGCCCCTACCACAGCCTGGCAGTCAAGAGCGACGGCACCGTAGTCGCTTGGGGCAACAGCTCTAATGGCCGAACGAATGTGCCGGCTGGCTTGAGCGATGCGGTGGCGGTTGCCGTCGGGGGGAATCACAGTGTGGTGCTGAGAGCGAATGGGACAGTGGTAGCTTGGGGCGACAACACGAGCGGTCAAACGAACGTGCCGGCAGGGTCGAGCAATCTGGTGGCGATCGCTGCCGGAGGCAACCATAATCTAAGCTTGACCACTTGCGGCGAGCCGCTCGCCATGACTGCGGCAGCAACGGCAGTGGGAAGCGGCAGCGGAACGCTGAATGGCATGGTGTTTCAGGATGAACCGTCCGCCCTTGCATGGTTCGAGTGGGGCTCCACCAGAAGCTTGGGGCAGGTTGCCGGCCCGGTGCCGATCATTGCGACAACCAATTTCGTGAGCCGCGTGAGCGTTGGTGTCAGCGGTCTGACGTTCGGAGAGACATGCTTCTATCGCCTGGCGGTGAGCAATGTGTTCGGGGTGGCGTATGGCGGAGTGCAACAGTTCACCACGGGGGGGAAATTACTCGCATGGGGCTATAACACCAGCGGCCAAACCAACATCCCGCCC
>JAQGOT010000484.1 GCA_028293465.1 Pedosphaera sp.
AAGTTAAATGCCGGCGCCACCGTTTGGTGAACCGGGCGTGTGCCCGAGGATTGTGTTGTTTTCATCTGCCACCAATCAGTTCCTAATCGGTGGCACTTTTCCAACTGAATCGTTCCGGCTAAGGTCGCAAGCCGTCCCACCGGCGACCGACGACCCGAACCGCGCCAACGGCTGCGGCGGGCTTCGGCGAGTTGTTATACATCCTGTTCATTTTAATGATCACCCTCAGAGGCCCTTCCACGGGGTATTGTATTTGCCACACGGACAACTCGACTGCCAAGCCGAGGGGCTGAGCGCCTTGAGCTCAATTAAACCTCCGCAGGCGTGGCAACGAATGGTAGTGACTCGGCCGTCCCGCTCAAACTCCACGAATGCATCCTGACTCAGTTTAATCATAAGATTCCTCTCGTCGTCTGAAATCTTGTTCATATTGAAATTAGATGCCTAAGGTCCAGAGCCGCCCCCCGCTGACCGGCGACGCGAACCGCAACAGCGGAATCCCGCACTCACGGGACGCCAACGACGGCGGGCCTCGGCGAACGGTTAAGCGATCTGGAAATGGATAACATTGGATGCTAGTTCCCAATCAAATTTGTCCGCGATGACAGCGGCGCGCTGGTCCGGCGAAAATGGTGTTCGGACCGGCAGATCCCAATCGATGGCGCAGATAAGTTGCAAGGTATATTCACCGGCTCCGAGTTCTACAAAGCCTGGATGTTCCGGGCCGAGGTTGCTGAACCGGCTGGAAATCGGAACAATCCCTTCCCAGTTGTGAGCGCCTTGCGGCTCTAGTCGAGCCCAGCGTGTTATGTCGCTGGAAATTCCGACAAAACGCCATGGGACCTCTCCGAAAAAAATGCGTACCACAAAGGAAGTCATCGTTGAGGCCAACTTGAATGATGTATCAACCGAATTGTTGCGAACCGCGCAGGCGATGCGAAGGAACGTTCGAGTCGCTTCAGTGAGTTCTATGGTAATTTGGGCGGTCATGGAATTGGTTCTAAGTCGCCCAAGGTGATCCACCCCTCGCCGACCTGCGACCTGAACCGCAACAGCGGACGTTGGTAATTTTCTCATTCATTGTCAGGATTCCGTCCACGCCCGAGATTACGCTTGGCGTCGGGCGGTGTCGAGGATGTTCGTTCACCCGGCAACGTACGAGGCTCAAACTTTTCGGGCTTCTAGGGAAGAGTCAAAGTCTTCTCACGTCGTCTCCTACCAATAAAAATGGGACTTGCGCCAATCACCGCCTCTCTTCCCAAGCTCCAGCGGAGCGACATGTATATAGAACCCGCGCGGATATGCCCCCAAGCTCCGTAGGGGCGGCACAAACTTTGGCAGTGCTCCATTCGGGGTTCCCCCCGCGCGTCCACTTAATCGGGGACCCCACTTCCCTCCCGACTCCTACTTCCCCTCCGACCTGATTTCCTGATCCAACTCGCGTTCGGTGCGATCTCGCGTCTGGCCGCGTTTGGTCCGCTGGCCCACCAGCATGTGGCGCTTCTTGCGGCGGCTGCGGAGTTTTTCAATCTCCACGTCCAGCTTGAGAAAACCGGCGAGGCGATCGGCGGTGAGTTCCCCCTTCTCGATGGCTTGGCGGAGTGCGCAACCCGCGTCTGAGGCGTGTTTGCAATCGTGATATTTACATTGCTGCGCCAGCGCCTCGATGTCGGAAAACGACTCGCGCAACGTCGCTTCATCCGTCCACATCTGCACTTCCTTGATCCCGGGATTGTCGATGAGGATGCCGCCGCCCGGCAGAACCAGCAGTTCGCGCGCGCTGGTGGTGTGCCGTCCCTTGCCGGTGAGCGCGTTCACTTCGTCGGTCCATTGCCATTCGCCGCCCAGCAACAGATTCACCAAGGTCGATTTCCCCACGCCGCTGGAACCGACAAAGGTCAGTGAGAGGCCCGGTTTCAAATACTTCTTCAACCCGTCAAAACCTTGCTTCGTCTCCACGCTGGTGATCATGACATCCGCGTCGGCGTTCAACGCGCGAATCGCCTCCGCCGCCGCCTGATTTTGCGCGTCCGGGTAAAGGTCCGATTTATTGAGGAGCACCACCGCCTTGGCGCCACAACGGCCGATGAGCGTGAAATAACGTTCCATGCGCCGCGGATTGAAATCCAGGCCGGCATCCGTCACCACCACCACCGCGCTCACGTTCGCCGCCATGACCTGTTCCTCCGCGCTGTGGCCGGAGGCCCGGCGCGAAAAGCAGCTTTGCCGCGTCAACCGCGCCTGGATCACCGTCTCCTCACCCTCGCCGCCGCGCTCCAGCGCCACCCAATCCCCCACGGCGGGCAGCTCGGCATCGGTGGCGGCGTCGTGATAAACCTTGCCGCTCATGCTCACCTCCAGCTCCTCGCCACCCGCCAGGAGCGCGCCGTAGGTGATGCGGTTGTCCCGGATCAAACGCGCCGGCTTCCACCCCTTCAGATAAAACGGGGCGAACTCCTTTTCGAAAGCCTCATTCCATCCCAGATCTTCGAGTGTCATTGCGTAGAGCCCGTCATTCAAGCACTGGCTTTCAACGTCTCCCCGATGAAGTTCAGCAGGTCTGACACGCCATTCTTCGTCACCGCTGAACTGGTGAACACCTCGGGCACGTTCTCCCCGATCTCGGTGAGACTCTGGGTGAAAGCCTCGATGTTTTTCTGCAAATGGGCCTTCGTCAGCTTATCCGTCTTGGTGAACACCAAGACAAACTGCGCTTCCTGCGTCCCGAGCCATTGCACGAATTCCAGGTCGATCTTCTGCGGTGTCAGCCGGGAGTCGATCAACACGAACACGCAAAAAAGGTTCGGCCGGTTTTCCAGGTAATCATTCACGGCATCATTGAACTTGGCCTTGTTTTCCCGCGCCACGTGCGCATACCCGTAACCCGGCAGATCCACCAGCCGCCAGGTTTTGTTCATGATGAAAAAGTTGATCAACTTCGTGAAGCCGGGCGTGGCCGAAACCTTCGCCAGCCCCTTTTTCCCCGCGAGCACGTTGAGCAGGGAGGATTTGCCCACATTGGACCGCCCGATAAACGCGAATTCCGGCAAAGTTTCTTCCGGGCACGAATCCAGGTGCGGCGCGCTGACTTCAAAAATAGCTGACGTAATGTTCATGATTAATAGTACCAGCCTAACTATGAAGCGAATCGGTGTTTTGCGACACCTAAATCTTTCGGGGATTTCCTCCGGCGTATGGCTGGGGCAGCGGGCGTTCCTTACTGTATCCCCCCTTTGGCCGCGGCTTCCGGGTCGATCTGTTGAAGGGCACTGGTGACGGCCTCCCTCATTCGACTGTCTTTGTCCGTTAGCCATGCACGTAGTGTGGGAATGGCTGGCCGGGCATCCGCCCCAAATTGTCCGAGCGCGGAAGCCGCCACGACCCGGACCTCCGGGTCTCCATCCTGCAAGCGGTCTGTCAAAACAGGCACGACCAGCGCGGGTTCCGCGTGGATTTGGCCCAGCGCTCGAACCGTGGCGAACCGGATGCTTTGGTCTGCATTAGGCATTCCATGCAGCAATAAAGGAATCGCCTCCTTGGCCGCCGGACCGATCCCACCCAGCGCAAAAACGGTTGCCCAGCGGGAGTCCCACGAGATATTTTGGTCATGGATACGAATCAATTCCGGCACCGCCTCCTTGGCGGTGGCGCCCAAGGTTGCAAACGCATTCATGGCTTGCATGTTCCGCTCCAAAGCGCCGGTGAACCGAATTTTTAGGAGCTGTTGCCTGCTCAGGGAGCGGATCAAACTGGCGGTGAAGCCGGAATCTTTGGCGCGGAGCATTCGCAGCAGCGTGGGAATGGCATTGGTCCCGATATGCCGCACGGCATCCTCGGCCTCGCGCCGCGCGAAGGCGTTGCGCGGCGGGGAGGTGTAGATGCCGAGCCAATGGCTCAAGGTTTTCCCGTGATAAACCGGCTCCCGCGACCGGAACACCAGCCAGCCTAATCCGCACAAAACGGCGATCCGCAGGACCAC
>JAQGOT010000498.1 GCA_028293465.1 Pedosphaera sp.
TGGCGCAAGCGCAACCGGAGGGCGGACCGCTTTATTTCCATTCCCTATCTGGGCTGAGCGATTCTCACAAATTATAGGTGAAGCATTCTAACCGTATTCATGTGAAATCCCGGTTAAGCCCCAGCAGAAACCGAATGCAGAGTCCCCGATGTTCGTTACGCTGTTGCCGATGACGACATTCGTCAAGCTGGTGCAGGCATCGAAGGCGTAAGCTCCAATGGTGACGACCCTGTCGGGGATGACCACGGTGGTGACACCGGAGGCGTAAAACGCCGCATTTCCAATGGCGGTGACGTTGCTGCCTAATGTGAGGCTTGCCAGATTGTAGCAGCTAGCAAACGCATTGTCGCCAATGCTGGTGACGCCGTTGCCAATGAAAGCGTTGGTTAGGTTATGGCATTCAAAGAACGCCTCGAATCCAATAATGACGACATTATCCGGTATCGTGATGCTCGCCAGATTATAACAGTCCAGAAATGCATAATCGCTGACGTTGGTAACGCTTTCCGATATGGTATAGCCCCCTGCCGCGCCTTCGGGGTAGGTGATAAGCACCGTTTGGTCCTTATCAAATAAAACTCCCGCCTCACTGCTATAGGCCGCGTTCTGTGCGTCAACCATTATGCCGGTGAGGTTGGGACAGGAATAGAACGGGCGGCTTCCGATGCTGAGGACACTGCCGGGAATCGTGACATTGGTTAGACTCGAACAGTTCGCGAATGTGTAATCCCCAATGCTGATCACGCTGTTCCCAATGTCGATATTGGTCAGTTGCTGACAGTAAAAAAAGCAAGCATCGCCGATTCTTAAAACGCCGTCGGGAATGATGACAGCAGTCAAGCTGGTGCAGAAAGAAAACGCGTTGCTTCCTATGTTCGTGACGCTGTTGGGAATCGCTACGCCCTTCAGACGATTGCAGCCAGAGAAAGAATAATTTCCAATGGTAGCTACCCCGCTACCAATCGTGACATTTGTCAGGACCTGGTTATAGAAGGCATTATCTCCGATGGAGGTGACTGGCAAATCCTTGGTTCCTACGCGGATAACTGTCGGAATCGTGATGGAGCCGTTCGTGCCGGTGTATCCGGTTATCGTGGCAGAATCGTTATCGTTGGTGTAAGTAAAATCACCGAATTGATCTGCCTTTGCGACCAATGCTGACAATAGGAGCACCACGGGTAGCAGCCAAGCCATGCAGGCAAGCCGGGGTCGCTGGCAGTTGATATTTACGCTTTGGAATATGCTCGCTGCCATATTATGCAATGCGGTTGCCATAAAATAGACGGCACCTCCGCTTATGCGGCAATTTTATCCCGTTAAAAAAATATGTCTATCCTGATTTTGCCTATCAAATCGGCCAAATAGGGGTGGGCCGGCGAGACCCGGATCGGAAAATGGTCAAACCATAGCATGGATTCTGGTGCCCCCCGTTTTTTCGGAAGGCGTCAAACCGATAAAAAAGTGCCAAAAAAATCGCTCCAGAATGAGCCGTAAGCGATTCCCTTGGATTGCCGGTAACCTTTTGGTGGTGTTTTCGATTGTTCGTTTTTGATCAGATGGGCTTTTTCAGCAGAATCAGCATGGTTCGGTGGTGGATTGCCCCAGATCCGGAAACCGCGATCAACCGCGCAGGCCGCAAACGTTGCGATCAGTTCGGATTGGGAATGAATTTCTCCTGCGTCGTGTTTGCCCGTTTCAATCGTACGCCCACTGCTGGCAGAATCATGCGGCTGGACAAGGCTAAAGCAGCGGTTTACGCTCACAATCGTAAATTGAGACAGGCGACAATTTTGTCGCTTAATATTAATATTAGGCGCTTTTGATATGAAGCTAACCAATGACAGCTATGTCATCTTGATGGGCGCCAAGAACTTCACTGAGCGCTATTACCGCGACAAGACCGGCTGGTTAAAGGTCAGCGCGCGCGGCCGAAGATTCCGGATGACGGCAGAGCAGGTCCTGAATCACGTCCTGCCTGCGCTAGCCGGCATTAAACCAAACCTGACCATTAAGGTGGAATATCACGACCCACTCCCGCAAATTGAACGAAGCCCCTGACCAGGCCACTGCAGCGGCCCGGCGCTAAGCGAGGCAGTTTATGCGTCACTGGCTTTATAACATCATCAGCCTCGGCGGACGCCCGCTGCCAGCACCGGTTGCTGGGCTGGGCCGTTAGGCCGCTCGACCACGCGTATGGGCTGGGATTCCATTGAATATGCAGGCAATCATGAGCAGTTCCACGACGGGATTCTCTGGATACTCCGTCACTTCCTACTGCTGGAGGCACGGGCGATGGAATCTGCACAGCCCGGTTCAGACTCGGCAGAGTTGCGTGCGTTCGTGGAGGGTTGGGATTGGTTGTGCCCCGGTGTCGTCATTGGCACGGACTTTTCATCCTTCGTGCAGGATACACCTTCCCGATGGAGACTATTGCTCGACTTGTTGCAGAGAGGCGGCGATCGCATCGCAAGCTTTGGTGAGTCGGTTCCGAAGGCGTACCTTGAGGTGCACACGAGCGAGCGCGGGGGCGGTTACACCCGGGACTTTCCGACGAAGCGTTTGCTCACCGATATTGGGCGGATGTGCCGATTACTCGGTCAACATGAACCACGAATGTGACCGACCGGTCCAAGAGTTAGTCCCACCACAAATCAAACCGCCGCGTATGCTGGATGTGCCGGGCCAAGGCCGCCACGGTGCCGCCGCTTGAAAACAGATCGGAGCAAATTTGGATCATACTTTTGACCAACGCTTCCGCGTTTTTGACGGGATTTCGAAATTCTCCACCCACACAATCCTGTCCAATGACGAGCAGTTCGAACGGCTGCTTTTTATCAAGCTTTTTGAGCCATGCGATGAGCTCTTCCGTATCAGGACCGTCACAGGCATAGGTTCCCATCGCCGCCACGGCCGCGTATTTGTCAGGGTTGGGGAACAAGCCCACCGAACTGCCGTGGGTAAAAGGATAAAAGCCCTGCTTCACGAACTCATCGCGGTATTGCTTTGCGATCTGTTGTGCCCGCTTCTCAGTCGGCGTGTTGAACCAATAACCCCCCTTGAAGCCCGCCTCCGGGATTTTCGGCTCCGCCTTCGTGATCTCCATCATGCGCATGACTGCAGCCGGATATTTCTTTTGCGGCGGTGATTTTGGGGCCGGCAACTTCCCCGATTTCTTGAACAGTTTCATCAACTCAATGCATTCTGCAGCCCCCTTGACGGTGCTGACCTTCTCAGCCTCCTTGATGGTCGTGGGTTTCACTTTGGCCCCGGACTCCAGAAGAAAACGAACCAGTTCCGGACGTGCGCACCGCGCAGCGGCCATGAGGGCATCATACCCCCACTTGTCCTCGGCGTTGACGTCGGCACCCGCATGCAGGAGCTTCCCGCATAGTTCGACGGAGCCTCTCGTGGTGGCACAGATGAGAGCGTTGTTGTTTCCGGCTTTAACGTCCGCACCTGCCGCCAAAAGCAGATCGACCACGTCGGACCGGTTGGATTGTGCCGCGCCGATCAAGGGCGTTACTCCGTTACTGTTCACAGCATTGGCATCGGCACCCTTTTTCAACAAGTATTGAACCACAGGAGCCAAGCCAGCTTTCGCGGCTTCATGCAACACGGTGGATCCCCCTGCGTCGTTGTAACGCGGATCAGCGCCTGCCTTGAGCAGCATCAAGGCAGCAGCAGCATTCTTGGACTCAATCGCGGCAGCCAAGGCGGACTCCTTGCCATCCGCACTCTTGATTTTGGCTCCGTGCGACAGCAACAACTTGATCGCTTTCAGCTTTCCCGCTCCGGCAGCATATTCCAGCGCGTGTGACCCAAGATTATCCTCCGCATTCACATCCGCCCCGGCTTTGATCAAGAGCTCCATCAACTCCACCGCGTCCGCCAGGCCTCCACGCATGAGCGCGGTGGCGCCCCTTATATCATCACCATGCAAGTCAACATTGATGCCTTCCTTGATCAAAGCACGGACGCGTGGCAAGTCGCCATCTTGAACAGCTCCGAACCATTGCAGCTTGGAAAACCTCTTTTTCTTGATGGCCATATATTTCGTTTGTTCCCCGGGAATCTCCCGCGATGCTTTTATAAATTATCTGTCGCTATTTTGGTAATGAAATCTAATGTCGACCCCGGCTTTTTCGGAGCGAGGGATAGAAAAGGCGGTCAGAACAAAGTATTTAAAATGATTGTCGGTCCAGCAGCGAACCCACCGTCCACCCAATTCCAGGTTCGAGCATTGCGGGAAATAATTGACAAAACACACCAACAAGGGCCTATTTAACCATAATCCAAACCTTTACACCCAAACCCTTCCTGCCATGAAAAAATCACGCACTCGCCGGGAATTTCTCGCTGAAGTCGGCAGCGGGATGTTAGTGGCCACGGTTGGCTATGAGGTCGCCAGCGGATTGTCCCTGACCTCCGCCCTCGCCGAAGAACCGCCCGAAATGCTTTCGTTCGGCGCTTTGGAATCCCTGGTCTGCCTGATGCAGGAGACGCCGGTGGATCGATTGTTGCCCCTGCTGGTGGCGCAACTGCGTTCCGGGGCCGACTTGCGGAAGCTGACCGCCGCCGCCGCGCTGGCCAATGCGCGGACCTTTGGTGGTGAGGATTATGTCGGCTTCCACACGATGATGGCGCTCTCGCCGGCGTTGCATCTGGCGCAGGAACTGCCCGCCGAAACGGCGCCACTGCCGGTCTTCAAAGTACTTTACCGAAACACCAACCGCATTCAGGAACAGGGGGGACGCAAGGCGGAAGTATTGCGCCCGGTGGCGCCCGGGACGAGCCGTGCCGGATCGGCGGGCGGCGCGGAGTTGCGTGCAGCGGTCCGTGGCAAGGACATCCACGCCGCGGAGGAGATGTTCGCGCGGATCGCCCAAGGTTCGCCGGGGGATGCCTTCAACGACCTGCTGTGGGCGGTGCAGGACCAGACCGAGGTTCATCGGGTGGTGTTGCCCTACCGCGCGTGGGATTTACTGGGATTGATCGGCATGGAACAGGCCCACACCTTGCTCCGGCAATCCGTCCGTTACTGCGTGAAAGCCGAATCGTGGCCGCACCAATCCACCTGGAAGGAGCCGCGCGCCTTGCTGCCCCAGTTGCTCGAAGCGCACAAACTTGAAGGCCTGGCCCCCGGCACGCGCGCGGCGGATGACCATTGGGTGGAGCAAATGAGTCAAACCCTGTTTCAAGCGGATCCCGAGCAAGCTGCCGAGGCCGCCGCGGCGGCGCTCGCGGAAGGCATCGCCCCATCCGCGCTGGGCGAGGCAATCTCGCTGGCGGCCAATCAATTAATCTTGCGGGACCAAGGCCGGACGCCGCGCGACGAGGTTCCCGGCAAACCGCTGGGCAGCGTGCATGGAGATTCCATCGGCGTCCACGCCAGCGATTCGGCCAATGCCTGGCGCAACATGGCGCGGGTGGGCAACCCGCGGAACTGTTTCGCGAGCCTGATTCTCGGGGCGTACCAGGTGGCGTTGGACCGGACGGCGCGCGGCGGTGACTTCAGCCATTGGCAGCCGCTACCGTTGCAACAGCACCTCGACCAGACTAAAGAGACCGATCCCGCCGCCTTGCTGCGCCAGGCCGATGAGGCGATTCGCGGCAACCTCCAGGCCCGGGCCAGCGCGATCGTGCAGCGGTACGGCGAGCTGGGTCATCCGTCGCGGCCGGTGTTCGATCTGATGCTCCGCTACGCCGTGAGCGAGGATGGGGCGCTCCATGCGGAGAAGTTCTATCGCACCGTTTCCGAGGAGTTCGCCGCCGCGCGCGACCGGTTTCGGTGGCGGTATCTTGTGGCCCTCGCCCGCGTCACCGCCAGCGAGTATGGCCGCCCCGCCGCCGGCGTCGCAGAAGCACGCGAACTCCTGAAAACTTGAACCGGGCCACCTGCGCTCCTGAATTTTCAGCAGCCCAAGAATGGGAAAGGAGTCAAACCGTAGCATTGTTCGTTTCATGGACCATTACCCGCAGGTAACGGAGAACGCGAAGAAGGAGACTGCCGTTATCTGAATCCGCGAGAATGCCATGTCAGAGTGCCAACCGCCGGTAACACCAAGTCCACCACTCCTCCCGGTATTTGAGTCTCTGCGGTAAAATGATCGTGTTTCTCCGCCGATCGATTCGGCGCGAGTTCCTTTTGCTTGACATTGAGAGGCATCAAGTTCACGATTTGCTCGTTCCACCAATCCTCCCCATGAGAAAACATTGTTTTGCCTTTGCACTTGCCGTGGCATTGTCTGCGGCCAACGGGTCCGCCCAAACAACCTTCCAGGCTTCCCTTACCGGCGCGGGTCAAACGCCCGCGAATGCTTCTACCGCGACCGGCGTCGGCACGGTGGTTTTGAATGCGGCGCAGAACCAGATTACCGTAAACCTGAGTTGGACCGGGTTGTCCGCACCAGCGTCAGCGGCTCACATTCACGGCCCTGGCGGGGTGGGCACGAACGCCTCAGTTCTGTTCCCGTTTTCGGGGGTGCCCGCCGCCACCAGCGGGGCCATCCCGCAGCAGGTTTTTTCCATCACCGCGACCCAGGTTGGCTATCTCAATGCCGGTTATCTTTACTTCAATGTGCATAATTCAACTTTCCCGGGCGGCGAGATTCGCGGACAAGCGCTCCCGGCAACCTATAATTTGATGGTGACGACCAACGGCAATGGCTCAATCTCCCCCGGTAGCGGCACTTACACGGCCGGTTCAAATGTGGTTTTGACGGCCACTCCGAATCCTGGCTATGCCTTCACCAATTGGTCCGGTGCGGTCACGGGCACCAATAATCCCATTTCTGTGTCCATGACGGGCGACAAGGCGGTCACCGGCAATTTTGTTTTTGCCACCAACAGTGTGCCGGCTTCCATTGCTCTCGCCGCGCAAATCGGCTGGTTTGCCACCACCAACTTTCACTATCAGGTGCAGGCGGCGGACGTCCTCAACAGCAACGTCTGGTTCGATCTCGGCGGTCCCATTGCCGGAAACAACGCCACCAACTTTTCCTACGACCCATTCGGAACCAATCAAAAACGGTTTTATCGCGTGATGACCAGACCTTGAAGTGGGTCGCGTCACTCACGCCAATGATAAACCCCTGAAGCCCCCGCAGCTTCCGTTGCGACAGCCCGCGATTTCCTCCCCACCAAGGAAGGTCAATTCAAGAATCCTGAAGGTGTGAAAGGCATGCGAAGAAGCGGTCCATGCGCGCACGGTTGAGATCGCCCTCCCTTGCCCCGCCTTGACGTGCGCAAGGGTTCCTATTAAATGACACCATGCCAACATACGAATACGTTTGCGCCAAGTGCGGCAAAGAGTTTGAAAAGGTCCAACCGATGGCGGCCTCCGCGCTCACGACCTGTCCCAAGGAGCTTTGTGGCATGAAAAAATGGAGCAAAGGCAAGGTCAAACGCGCCATCAGCGCCGGGGCCGGCCTGATTTTCAAGGGGAGTGGCTTCTACATAACGGATTATCGCAGCGAGAATTACAAAGCCGGTGCCAAGAAGGATTCCGCCCCCGCCGTCTCCAGCGACAGCAAGCCGGCCGCGACTGAAAGCAAATCCTCCGGCACCGCCAAACCCACCCCCAGCAAGGTCGAAACCAAGCCCGCCGCCAAACCCACTCCCAAAGCCACCTGATCCAACCCGGCGCGAAGACCAAGACTTGGTTTAACCGCAAAGATCAGGGAGATGACCTGCCGGCGAACGTCTGGCTCAATTCATACGGCCGCCGCACCCTCCCGGGAAGCAGAACGGGTGACAGTTATTTCATCCAACTCTTCCGCCGCCCGGGTCGGTTGCCGCCAAATTCCGGGTCCCGGCTGGCTTTGCGGTATTGCAGAACCGATTCCAGTTCGAAAACGCGCTTGCCCATTTTTCCGCTGATCCAGCGCCAGCGCAGGATGCGATACGCCTTCGGTTCGTTCAGGATGTTGCTGAGCGTGGAGCGGGAGATGTTCAACATCTTCGCCGTCTGTTGGGAGGAGATCTCCCGGGTGGGTCGCTTGGGCGCGATGACGAAGCCGCCGCTGCCATTGGGCAGCACGTCGGCAAAGAGGATGGTATAGGCCGGATCGTTGAACGTTTTTTTATTCATGGTGGGTTAGGCGCAAGCGCTGCAAAGGTTGGGCTCCAGCCAGTAACAGCCACCCGCACACGCATGAGTGAGGGTGCAACCGCATTTCCGGCATCGGCGATTGATATATTCCCGGGCATGGCGTCGGGCGGCGGTCTGGCTGAACGCGTTGCCGTGGGCGAACCCGGCACCGTCCACGAGGACGTGCCAGCGCCATTCCCCGCTGACGGGGTAAACGGTGGTTTGCACGTTCATGGTAATCCCTTGAGGCGCACCGCCTCCCTCGATGGGCACCAGACCCGGATTCGCCTGGTGTCCACGAGGGAGGGTTGAACTGCAAGTGTTCATAAAACAGTCCGCCATGCGGTCATGCCGCTTCCGCTCGCGCCACCTGGCGGGTTTCGGTTTCGGTGAGCTTGGGATCGATGAAAAAGGATTCCTCGCGAATCACCACCGCGCCGATCTTGAGCAGGTCGGCCGCGCTTAAAGACTGGGCGGAGACATCCGCGATAAGCTGCTCCTTGTTGATCTCTTCCTTGGTGCGGATATAGGCGGAGCCCCATTTCACACGGCGCAACGCCTGCAGCACCACGTCCCAGGTCTGCCGGCCCAGCGTCTTGAGCTTGGGCGTGCCGGTGCGGAAACCGATCGTGCCGCAAACGAATTCAATCGACTTGCGCTGATGGAACTCCTGCGGATTCGCTTCCGCCCAGCCTTGAACCGCGGTGCTCATCTCCGCAAGGCGTTGGGCGTTGGCTTCCAAGGCCGGTTGGTACTTGTCGCGAACCGCGCCGATCTCCGCGTCCATCCGGGCAGTGGTGAGACGCTCGTGATTCTTGGCCGACGCA
>JAQGOT010000516.1 GCA_028293465.1 Pedosphaera sp.
CACCCCGGAGGATATCTTGCCCCAATTTGCCCCTATCCGTCGGGTTGCCTGCAGATGTAAAACCAGGCGCTCGCGGAGGAGAGGCTATTTCGAGTTGCGGGCCAAGCTCAGCAACCCGGCGACTGTCGCGATGATACCGGCAATAATCATCCAGGTGGCTTTGCTGCTGGGGGAGCCGGTGAAAATGCGGTTGAAGCCTGAACTGAAGGATTGAGCCTCCCGGTAACCGAAATACAAAAGGACGATGCCCCCGACCAAGAATGCCAAAGCGACTATTTTATTCATAGGGCAGTTTCCGCTTGTCAAGGGTTTGGGGTCAGTGATCAAGAGCATCCCAAGCCCAAATTCTGCTTTAATTAACGGCACCGGGAGACTATACCAACGCGAGTTCCCGGGCAAACGGGAAGTTGATTTGCAGATTGAGGGCGTGGCCGGTGAGGCCCCCTGAGGCGGGAAATCCCTGCTGGTCAGTGGCGGTTGACTGGATTAGGCTCTGTTGACTATGGAAATGTTTCCGAAACCGGATGTGATTTTGACCCACGAGAGCGATCTTGATGGTTTGGTGGCGGGTGTGTTGCTGCAGCGCCTGGCGCACAAGTTGTTCGACACGGAAATCCGGCTGGAGGCGCATCACTACAATACCTGGAAGCAGCGCGATTTAAGGGAGAAAGCGGCCTGGGTGACCGACCTGAACTTCGAAGCCCGACTGGACCGCCCGGGTTGGGTCGTGATTGACCATCATGCGACGGAAGCGCCGGCCAAAAACGCCCGTTTGATTCATGATGTGACCAAGTCGGCGGGATTGCTGTGTTATGAGCTCTGCCAGCAACATGGTCTCGGCTCGCCGCAACTGGATCGACTGGTGCATTTGAACAATGTCGCGGATTTGTTTCTGCAGGATGATCCTGATTTTGAACTCGCCAATGATTACGCGAACCTCGTGAAGGTTTACCAGTTCTGGAACATCCACGCGCTGATCGACGGCGCATTGGAGCGGTTGCTGGATCATCCGCTGCTGGAGGTGATGGTGGTGAAGCGCCGGGTGGAAAATCCACTGGGACTCGCCTGGAGCAAGGAGAATGTGGTCGAGCTCAGCCCGACCGTCGGCTTCGTGAATACGATCATCGGCAACAACAATTTGATCGTCCACCAAATGCTCGAGCAAGGCGCCACGCCTTACCCCGTCTTGATGACGCTGTTTCGCCGGACCAACGGGGTGGTGATCGCCAGCCTGCGCAGTCGGAACGGCGAGGCGCTGAAGGTGGCGGAAAAACTTCAGGGTGGCGGCCACGCCAATGCGGCGGGTGCGACTTTGCCCAAGGCGATCAAGAGCATTCCAGACGCCATCGATTATCTGCGCCAGGTGTTAAACCCGAAGCAGGAACCGCAACTCAACAGCCTTGAGAATTTGTTCAGCTCGGTGCCCATCGCGAACAAATAAGCGCGGCCCCGCGTTCGCGCAACCACGGTCATGTTCACGCGGGCATTTCCAGCGGGAAGATCTGAACAACGTGTTTCCGCTCGCCGTCGAAGGTCATCACCATGCACAAATTGGGATGATTGATCTGCTGGGCGTATTCGTGCGCTCTGCGTAATTCCAAAAAGTCCACGGCTGAATCGAGGTCAGGAATCCATTGATTGTCCGGCCCGAAATAGAGAAGTGATACGCTGTCCTGCAGGACAACCCGCATGCGCCTTTGAGTCATGGTGTTCATCTGTTACAACTTCCGCCAACCGTCCGCTGGTGTACCCGGGTTATTTCCACGCCATCAGGAGCGAGGCAACAAACCCGGTGTTAAAATGTTCCGCGGTTACTCGTAAGCTTGGAGCGTGCCATCAGCCTTGTAAGGGCTATTGCCTCAAAAACCTCGCCGAACAATGAAAGTTAGCCTCGGCACGAAATGCAAAATGCGGCGCGTCCCGGGCATGAAGGTTGCAGAATGCAAAGCTTCTCCCCAATCCGCTGGTCACCGGCTACCCCAATTTTCGTTTCTATGCGTGCGCTCCGTTGATCAAATCAAATGGTTTTGCGCTCGGCTCAATGTGTGTCATCGACCGCAAACCGCGGCTGCTATCCGATAAGCGAATCAAAACTCTGGAAACTTGCTGTTTGTCAGAACTTTCGTCGTTGCCCTCCGGGCGAACTCCCCGCTAATATCACGTTACCTTATGGTTGAACCTCTATCATCTGCCGGGGTGTCTGTGCGCGTCGATGGCCGTCGGCCCGACCAGTTGCGGCCGCTGCGATTCCAGAATAACATCGCGCCGTACGCCACCGGTTCCACGCTGGTGGAATGGGGCCACACCCGGGTTATCTGCGGTGTGACGGTGGAAGAGAGTGTGCCGCGTTGGATGAAGGAGCAGAATGTTTTGGGCGGTTGGATCACGGCGGAATACTCAATGCTCCCCTACTCCACGCTGCAGCGGAAGCAGCGCGACATTTCCAAAGGCAAAATCGACGGTCGCTCCCAGGAAATCCAGCGGTTGATCGGCCGCGCCATGCGGGCGGCCATCGACCTGGAGAAACTCGGCCAGCGGACGATCTGGGTGGATTGCGACGTGTTGCAGGCGGACGGCGGCACCCGTACGGCGGCCATCACCGGCGCTTACGTCGCGATGTGCCTGGCGGTGAAGAAATTGATGGCGGATGGCAAGCTCAAGGAAAGCCCCATGTTAAGCGGCGTGGCCGCGGTGAGCGTGGGGATCGTCAACCAGCAGGCGTTGTTGGATTTATGTTACGTTGAGGACGCCGCAGCGGCGGTGGACCTGAACTTGGTGATGAACGCGGCGGGCGAATTCATCGAGTTGCAGGGGACCGGTGAGGAAGCCACGTTCAGCGAAGCCCAACTGGCCGCACTGCTCACGCTTGGCAAAGCGGGCATCCGCGAATTGCTGGCGGCGCAACAAGCGGCCCTCGCCTGAGAATTTTACCGTTGGGATGATTGCTGCCACGAGTCTTTTTCTGCTGCGCCATGCGGAAGTCGAAGCACGTTATCAACGCATCTTCGGCGGGCGGATTGACATGGACCTCTCCCCGCGCGGCCACGAGCAAGCCGCCGTGCTGGCGAGCTACCTCCAATCGAAGCGCTTCGATGCCATTTATGCCAGCCCCATGAAACGGGTGCAGCAAACACTCGCGCCGCTGGTCAACGGCGGTGGGGCGTATTCGCCGGCGATCATGCCGGGGCTCCGCGAGGTCGATTTTGGCGATTGGACGGGCCTGGGTTGGGAACAAGTACATGCCAAGTTCAACGTCAGCGCTTTCAAATGGCTGCAACAACTTGAGCAGTCTGCGATTCCGAACGCTGAGAGTGGCGAGACTTTCCGGGCGCGCGTGGAACCATGCCTCCAGGAAATTCTGCGCGCTCATCCGGGCCAAAGTGTGGCGATCGCCTGTCATGGCGGAACCATCCGCATGATTCTTTCGATCCTGCTGGAACTGCCCTTGTTCAAAATGGCTAATTTCGAAATTGAATATGCCAGCCTCACCGAGGTCCTTCACTCGCCCGAGAAGACTGAGGTTCAATTGCTGAACTTCACCCCCTGGCGCGACATGAAATGAAAAAGCAGCCGCTCATCCAGATTTCGGTGGTCACGTCGCTGGAGGCCGAGGAGGCGGTGGTTGAATTGCTTGGCCGGTTGTTTGCCCGGCCCGCGGCGGTTTACACGAGCGAAGAATCACGGCTGACCGTCGCCTCGATTTATTGCCAAAAGCGCGCGGAGTGGAACCCCAAGCAAAAAGCCGCGCTCCGCGTCGGCCTGGAGACGATCCGGGCGAGCGGGCTAAACCTCGGCGCCGGAACCGTCACAGCCCGGCGGGTGGCCCGCGAAGATTGGTCGGAATCCTGGAAGCGGCATTTCAAGCCCATCGCCATCGGCTCGCGGTTGCTCATCAAACCAAGCTGGATCAAACGTCAACCGCGAAAAAACCAGGCCGTGGTCGTGCTTGATCCGGGGTTGAGTTTCGGTACCGGCAACCACCCGACCACTTCATTCTGCCTGCACGAACTGGTGGCCGGTCGCCAACCGGGACAAGCGCAGGCGTTCTGGGACGTCGGCACCGGCTCCGGCATCCTGGCCATTGCCGCCGTCAAACTCGGTTACGCGCCGGTCGAAGCCATGGATTTCGACCCGGAGTCAATCCGCGTGGCGGAGGAAAACGCCCGCCGCAATAAAGTTTTGGAGCAACTCCGCCTGCGCCGCGGGGACATCACCCGGTTTCCGCTGCGGAGTCGGAAAAAATATCACCTCATCTGCGCCAACCTGATTTCCAATCTGCTCGTGGCCGAGCGGGAGAGAATTGTGAATCGATTGCACCCCGCAGGCACGCTGGTTCTCGCCGGCATTTTGAAAGGCGAGTTCATCCAGGTCCAACGCGCCTACGAGCAGGTGGGGTTGAAGCTGACCAACAGCCTCATCCAAACTGAATGGCAATCGGGGGCATTTGCCTTTCGCCGGTGACAAGCCATTTGGCTTCCCTTACAGTCGCAGCATGCCGAGTCAGGAGAGACCTGCTGAATTTGTGAACCAGTCCGCCAAACACATGGCAGGGACGAACAAGATCAGGTGCAAACTTTTCTCCTGAACAAACCCTTCGAATCAGAATTGTGAAACCCCTGACCAGAATTTTCGGTTTACCCATCGTCGCCATCCTGCTCCTTGCCAGCATGCCCGTTGCAGCGGCGGACTCAACCACTCGCAAGGCACCCACCATGGCCAATGTGCTGGCGGCCTCCAGCCCCGGCGATTGGCGCGCGCTTGATCCGGAAAATACGCTGTACGTGGAATTGACGAGCGGCCGCGTTGTGATCGAACTCGCTCCGGCGTTTGCGCCGAAGCACGTCACCAACGTGAAAGCGCTGACACGGGAAAAGTATTACGACGGGCTCGCGATCATTCGCGTGCAGGATAATTATGTGGTGCAGTGGGCTGACCCCGACGCGGAAAAGCCCGGGGCGGCCCGCCAGATTCAGCAGGCACACAAAACATTACCCGCCGAGTTCGACCGCACACTCGATCCCAAATTGCCATTCACCCCGCTACCGGACAAGGACGTGTATGCGCGGGAGGTGGGCTTCTCAGGCGGCTTTCCCATGGCGCGCGACCGGCGCAGCGGCAAGATGTGGCTGGTGCATTGCTACGGCATGGTCGGCGCCGGACGCGACAACGCCTCGGATAGCGGTGGCGGCACAGAGTTGTATGTGGTGATCGGGCACGCTCCGAGGCACCTGGACCGAAACGTGACACTGCTTGGGCGCGTGGTGCAGGGAATGGAACTGCTGTCGGGGCTGCCCAGAGGCACCGGCGCGATGGGCTTTTACGAGCAGGCGGAGCAGCGGGTGCCAATCAAGGCCATTCGCGTCGCCGTTGATGTGCCGACAGCGGAGCGCAGCGAGTTGGAGATTCTGCGGACCGACACCCCGACTTTCCGGGATCTAATTGAAGCGCGCCGCAATCGGCGGGAAGACTGGTACCAGTTCCCAGCCGGCAAGATTGAAATCGGCAACGTGCCGCTCCCCGTGCGCCCCAAAAACAGCGCTGCCTCCAAGAGTTCGCCATAAACGTCACCATAATTTTACAAATTATTTTGAATGCTCTTTGAGCAGCCCCGTCCAAGGTAATTGACTGCCTTATCGATTGGGTGCCAAATTTAACACCGGCAAGGTGTAAAAAAAGGGTTGCCGGAGCTTGGCACGGTATACGCTAGTGTAACCTTGAGAAAGGAAAGTTGGATATGACGAAAACGTTGGACCTTATCACTGAAGCCATACGTAACAGCAAACATCCCTTCCACAACACCGATAGTCGGCCCAAGAAGGCCCAAAAACACCGCTACGAACGCAGGAAAATCAAAGAATACCTGCAATTGGGCGATTGGATCGGTCAAGAGCCCGCTTAAAACCTACGCAGGTTAATCCAAAAACAGCCACGCTCAGCGTGGCTGTTTTTGGACAGAATGGCCAAAACTCATTGGCATTGGGGGCAGATTCCGAAAAACTCCAGCTTGTGAGTGATGGCTTTGAAGCCGTTTCGCTGGGCGATTTTTTCCTCCAGCTCCCCGGTAAAACAATCTTCAATTTCCACCACCGCCGCGCAGCGCGTGCAAACCAGATGGTGGTGGTGGCCGTCGTCTCCCTCGGCGAGCAATTCATACCGCGCCACGCCATCGCCCAGGTCGAACCGCTTCACCATCTGCATGCTCTCCAGCAGATGCATGGACCGATACACCGTGACCAGGTCGCAATCGCCCTTCGGCAAGGCGGCGAAGATTTCCTTGTTGGACATTGGATGCGGATGATGCCGCAGTATTTCCAGGATGGCCTGACGCGCGCCGGTAATCTTGTGCGACTTCTGGCGGAGGCGGTCGGTCAACGCGGGCAGGTCCGCCCGGTGGGTTGTGTGATGGTGGTGCGGTTTCATGTGGGCAACGCTTTCTGCGACCGCTCCGCCCGTAATTTTCCCAACCCCAGCGAGATCAGGAAGAGTACGATACAGGTCAACACGATGGCTGAACCACACGGCACATCCAGTTGGTAAGAAACCAAGGTGCCCCCCACCCCGCCCAACAAACCGAATACCACACTGAAAATAATTTGCTGGCGGAGATTCCGGCTCAAACTTCGCGCGGCAGCGGGAGGGATCACGATCAGTGACGTGACCAAAATAATCCCCAGCAGGCGGATGCTCATGGCCACCGTAAGCGTGAGCACCAAGACGAAAAGATAATTCAACCGCCGCACAGGAACACCGCAGACCTGGGCCATCTCCTCCTGCGCCGCCAGCAAGGTCAACGAACTGAGTTGCAGGAAGAGCCCGACGCTCACCACGACCAGCAGCACGGCCCCCAGCCAGACATCCGCCCAATTGATGGCCACAATATCCCCGAACAAATAGCGGTTGAGTTCGCCTTGATAATTCCGCCCATGCAGCAGGCTGAGAATGATCACGCCCAGGGCCACGGAGCCGGAGAGCAACAGCGCCAGAATGGTGTCGGTCAGCAGCTCGGTTCGCTCCTTGAGCCACATCATCACCGCAGCCACGAGCACGCTGAATCCGACCATCGGCAGCGTGGGATCCACAAACCCCCACCAGAACCCGAGCGCCACCCCCGCGAGGGCGGAATGCGAAACGGTGTCGCTGAAAAATGCCATTCGTCGCGCAATGACGAAGACTCCCAACAAGGCGCAGAGCGGCGCCAGAAACAGCGCCGCCAACAGAGCCCGTTGCATGAAAGGATCAGTGAACATGATGATGATGCTCGTAGGGTGCGACGTGGATGCCGTAAGCTTGTTTCAACGATTCCGCGTTCATCACCTGCTCCGGCGTGCCTTCGCAACAAATCACCCCATTCAAAGCATAAACGTGCGCCGCGTGACGGTAAACCATCGAGAGATCATGCGAGACCAGGATCACCGTCAGGTGATGGCGTCGCTGAATGTTGGCGATGAGTTCGTAAAAACTTTCTTCACCGGGCGAATCCACGCCGGCGGTGGGCTC
>JAQGOT010000536.1 GCA_028293465.1 Pedosphaera sp.
CTGGTCCGCCCGTGTCCCGACCCCAAGTTTGGCGATTACCAGACCAACGCGCTGATGTCGCTGGCCAAGGAACGGAAGCTGAACCCGCGCCAACTGGCAACCGATGTCCTGGCCAAGCTGGATGTCAGCGAATGGTGCGAGAAAGTGGAGATCGCCGGCGCGGGATTCCTGAATTTCCATCTGAAGACATCCACGTTGGCCAAAACGCTGGAGTCCGCGGCCCGGGGTGAGCATCTTTTCTTTGAAAAAGCGTCGCAACCGCGCACGGTGGTGGTGGATTTCAGTTCGCCGAACGTCGCCAAGCCGATGCACGTGGGCCATATCCGGTCCACCATCCTGGGGGATTCGTTGGCCCGGACGTTGCGGTTGCTCGGTCATCGGGTGGTGACGGACAACCATATTGGTGATTGGGGGACGCAGTTTGGGAAACTGTTGGTGGGGTGGAAGACGCAGCTCAACGCGGATGCCATCCTGGCGGATCCCATTGGTGAGATGGAGCGGCTTTACAAGGCGGTGAATGCGGCCAGTGAAGCCGATCCCGCAGTGCTGGAACAGGCCAAGCAGGAATTGGTGAAGTTGCAGAATGGCGACGAGGAGAATCTCGGCATCTGGCACGAGATGATCAAGCTTTCCGAGATCCAGTTTAAGACGATTTACGATCGGCTGGGCGTCAAGTTCGATTACTCGCTGGGCGAGAGTTTCTACAATCCGATGCTCAAGAGCGTGGTGCAGGAACTGCGCGACAAGGGCATTGCGCGGGAGAGCGAAGGCGCGGTGGCGGTGTTTTCCGATGGCACGTTGCCGCCGAAGCAGGATCCTTTCCTCAAGCAGGAGGACGGCGAGTGGAAGCCCAATCCGTGCCTGATCCAAAAGAGCGATGGCGCGGCCAATTACGCCGGGACCGATCTCGCCACGCTGGCTTACCGGCTGCAAACCTGGCATCCGGCGGAGATCGTCTATGTGACCGACGGCCGGCAGCAGTTGCATTTTCAGCAAATCTTCGCCACCTTCCGCCGCTGGCATCCCGAAGCCAAGGTGAAGCTGGCCCATGTCTGGTTCGGCTCGATTCTGGGTGAGGATAACAAGCCCTTCAAGACGCGCTCCGGCGAAACGGTGCGGCTCTCCAACCTGCTCGACGAGGCGGAAGAGCGCGCTTACCAGGTGGTTTCGGAGAAGAATCCCGAAGCGCCGGAAGGCCAACGCCGGGAAATCGCCCGGGTCGTCGGCTTGGGCGCCATCAAATACGCCGACCTCCTGCCGAATCGGCAGAGTGATTACGTGTTCAGTTGGGACAAGATGCTGGCGCTGAATGGCAACACCGCGCCGTATCTGCAATACGCGTATGCGCGCATCAGCAGCATTTTCCGCAAGGGCGGTGTGGAATCGGCTCCTGCCGGGACGGGTGGCCGGGTCTCCGTCACGCTCACTGCGCCCGATGAAATGACCCTTTCCAAGCATCTGCTCAATTTTGGTTTGGTGCTTGACGCGATGGTGGAAGAGTATCGCCCGAATTATCTGTGCAACTATCTCTACGAGCTGGCAGGCCATTTCGCCCGGTTCTATGAGCATTGCCCGGTGCTGAAGGCAGAGCCGACGGAGCGCGCCACGCGGTTGGTTTTGTGCACGCTCACGGCGCTGGTGCTGCGGCAAGGGTTGGAGATCCTGGGCATTGAAACGTTGGAACAGATGTAGAACTGGTTGGCCGTCGTTTAGTGTCGATTCATCAACAGGCTGAACGCTTTAGAACAGTTGTTTACAGGAACACTCTTCAATTTTAGCCCAAATGTGATGGTTCTTACCCGGCACGGATATTGCTTTTGAGCTTCGATTCAGTTGTTGGTTCGGAAAAACTTTCGGAAATCAGAAGTGCTCCGGTTTGGTCTGTTTGACTGAGACGGAAAAAATCAAACTATGAAAAAAGCTGTTCTCCTGGCTGTTATTGCGCTCGCAACTGCCGCCACCACCCAAGCCCAGACCACCATTGCAAAATGGACCTTCGAGACCTCACTCCCCACAACTGCCGGTCCCTTTAACCCTGAGATTGGAAGCGGCTCTGCCCTCGGTTCTCACGCTGGCGCGGCTGTGTATAGTTCTCCCGGAGGCAACGGTTCGTTAAAATCTTTCAGCTCCACTTTCTGGGCTACTGGTGACTTTTACCAGTTCCAGGTCAGCACCGTTGGCTACACCAACATCACCCTCTCATACGACCAGATCAGTAGTTCCACTGGTCCGAAGTTTTTTGACCTCACCTACAGCACTGATGGTATAAATTTTACAACCTTTGTCAGTCAGTACACTGTGCTGGCGAATGCTTCCCCGAATGCTTGGTCGACGTCCACGCCCTCCGCTGCTTCCTCCTACGCGGATGACCTCAGCTCCATTCTGGCCCTTAACGATGCGTCCACGGTGTATTTTCGGATTCTCGAGAACTCGGGAACAACTTCAGCCGGCGGTGGAACGCTCGCAACGGGTGGCACCGACCGCGTTGACAACTTTACCGTCAATGGTATGCCGATTGTCCCGGTGCCCGAGCCTTCCACCTTGGCTCTGACCGGCCTCGGCGTGGCAGGCTTGCTCCTGATGCGCCGCCGCGTGAAGTAACTCTTTTTTCCGCAAACGACAAAACGCGCAGGCTTGCCCTGCGCGTTTTGCTTTTGTTGGTGAAAATTAAAGTTTGCGAAAATCTCGTTCGAATGAGCTCCGGCGTGATGAAGTGAATATCTGCATCCCCAACTCGATCTTTTAAATCGGCGTCCTTGCATATTGCGACCGCACGAAGTCCAGCTGCGCGTGACCGGCGCGTTGTATGGCGCCTCTGACACGGCCATTGCTTCCGCCCTGCTGCATGAAGAAATCCTTTAAAACTATCCTGCCCGTGTTGCTCCCCGGCAAAGGTGGAGTGATTGGCAAAATCAACTCAGCGAGGGCCGACAGCAATGAAACTGAACGGCTCATCAAAATACCCGGTGTTGCGGACGCCGGTTTGCACGTTGAAACCGGTTGTGCTCGCATTGTAAGACACAGCCACATCCACGGAATTGAGCGCTTGGCCAGCCGCGCCGCAGGAAACAACGATCGACGGGTTGGAACTGAACGGTGTGGTAAAAATGACTTGAAAAGTTGCGTTAGCGGTGCGTGAGGCGGTAAAACCGGAGCCATTGACGATGGTTCCCGTACTGGAAACCGATCCACGCACGATACGCAAGTTTTCCTCTCCAGCTGGCGCGAAGTATTGGCCGCTGTTCCCCAGCTTGACATCGCCCGCGACCTGCAGCTTTGCCTGTGGCGTGGTGGTGCCGATGCCCACATTGCCGCTAAAAGAATTCGTGCCGCCGGTGAACGCCTGGATGGAGCGATTCAGCAACGCCACATTGCCGGAGAGCCGCGCGTCGGGCACAATGCCGGAAGCGAGGTTGCCCGCGTTCAGGTTGGTGATGCCACCCCCGTTGCCAGTAAAAGCGCCGGTGGATGTCCCGCTAAAGGTGCCATTGAAAGCACCCGAACCAGCGGCAGCGTTGAGATTGGTGAGCCCCGCGCCGTTGCCGATGATTGTGCCACTGGCAAGGATGTTGCCGACCACATGCAATGTCGCTTGTGGCGCATTGGTGCCGATGCCCACGTAGCCGGAGTATCCGGTGGGATTCACCATCAGTACCGTTTGTCCGGTTGCTCCCGGCGTCATGAAAGTTTTGAACGGGACATCCCAGGAGGAATCCTGGCCGGCCCTGCCCCCGGCGTAGTGATTGTCCGTGTCGAGGTAAACCCAACCGACTTGAACCAAGGGCGCAGTAAACTGGATGGTATATTTGCTGCCCGCCTGCAATTGTGGCGGAGCACTGAGCGAATTGGTTTGAAAGGTGGCGATCCCAACGTCAACCCAGGTAACCGATTGACTGGCCAGGAGAGTGCCGTTGGTGCCTTCGCCCGCATAGATGCGGATGGTCCCGGAAGAACTCGCCCCTCCAAACAGCGGAGTCCTGACCATCAGTGCGACGGCGGTCAGTAAACCGTTCGTGCCCGGCGTGAATGACTGCCATGGATTCGTGAGCTGAGTGGCGCCAGTGTTTGAGTTGGTAAGCTGTTGGTCCAAAGCTTGAGGCCCGGTAGCCACAGGATCCACAATATGCTGGCTGCCGGAAAAGATATTGCCTCCCGTACGCAAGGCGGCGTTCGGCGGGAGGACCGTGGTGGAGATGGTGCCGGTGAGATTTGTTGCGTTCAGGTTGTTCAAACCGGCTCCATTACCACTGAAAGTGCCGGAGAGATTTACGCCGCTCTCATTATCCACCACCAATTCAGAGGGCAATCGAGCGAAATTAACCGTGCCCCCGGAAATATTGGCGGCATCAACGGAATCAGCGCTGCCGGCGCTCGTGGAGTAAATCGCTTTTGGCGTCGGCGTGATGGCCTGCCGCGGCGACAATAGGGTGAACGCACCGCCGCCATTCGTCCTCACGCCGATCTCCAGCCAGCGATCCGCGCCGGGAAAGGGGCCAAAATCCAGCGTTACAGTGAACAAGCCGTTACTCACAGCCACGGCGGCATTGGTCAGTGGCTCGCCTACCTGGATCGGCCCGCTGGCTGCGGTCCAAAGACCGAACTGCAGGTCATAACTACCGGTGGCCGGCGCGCCTTGGTCGTTGAGCCTGCCCTGATACGTGAAGGCCGAGGTTTGCGCATAAAGCGACGTGGTGAAGAGTAACGCCCCAAGGATAAGATTGATTTTCATTTTATCGAGACCCAATGACTGAAATCAATAACCGTGAACCCGGGTCTTTGTAATCGGGGAAATCCCAAGTGACAACCAGAAACAATTGCGACCACTGTCCATAGTCGACCTCTGCTCATGCAGTTGGAATTGGAGGCGAGGGTCGGAATCGGACCACCGCCTCAAGTCTGCTGGCGAATTTGCGATTCAACGCCTTCCGCAATTCGGGCGAACCGTAATTGATCGTAGTGGAATTTAATTGAATGTTGTGGACTCAATTGCACGTGTACAGCACACAAACTGAAATCCATTTCGATAAGTAACTGATTAACAAGGAGTTTCTTCGATGATTTATACCTTAAATGCGGCTTTAGTTGCTAACTGTTCAGGCATAATGAATTACACCGGATTTACCCCAAACTAGATAAGTTTAACTAAAGCTCCCTCGGATTATGAATGTCGTCGTGCGGATGCTTGACCAGCAAAGTTGAGGTGGTGGGTTGACCTCGCCCTTCGCCTCCAACTTAAAATAGCTCGGCTTTCAACGAGTTGCAGTGATCAGTGAAAACGTGATGTAACGGGATGCCGGCGCTGAAAAGTTACAGCTTCCAAATTCGCAGACTTTATTTTCCAACAACACTTTGAAAATGATAACACCCGCTCAGCTTAACCGCATCGGCATGACCACATAGAGGAAGGGTCCGTTGATCTTGACGACTCCAGGGCTGAGTTCGTCGATCAGTTCGAGGAAAATCTCATCGTTCGCCAGGGCATTCAGCGGATCAATCATGTACTTGGGATTGAACGCGATCGCCATTTCCTTGCCCTTGTAATTAATCGCCAGGCTTTCCCGGGCTTCACCGACCTCCGGCGAGTTCGCCGTGATGGCCAAATTGTTCTTCGTAAAGCTCAACTTCACGGAATTCGACTTCTCGCTGGTCATGATCTCCGCACGGCGCAAGGCGTGCAAAAACTCTTCCCGCGCCAACGCCACCCGTTCCTTCGGCTCCGCCGGAATGACCTGCCGGTAATTGGGATAATTACCCTCAATCAACTTGGAAATAATCAAAATGGACGACCCTTTTTCATCCTTTAACGTGAACGAAGCCTGATTGTCGGAATACCGCATCTCCACCTCACCCTTGTCCTGCAGCAACCGGTTCAGTTCATTCACCGCCTTGGCCGGGACGATGAACTCGCCCTGGCTCTTCTCCGTCACATCCACCTCTTCGTCCACCAACGCCAGCCGGCGGCCATCCGTCGCCACCATCGTCATCTTGTGTTCCTTGAGGCTGATAAAAATGCCGTTCAGCACGTAGCGCGATTCATCCGTCGAAATGGCAAAGGAGGTCTTCTTCATCATCCCTTTGACCTTCTCCTGCGGGAGAACCACCTTTTTCTCTTCCTTGAACTTGGGCAACGGCGGAAATTCATCGGCGCTCAGGCCGTTGATCTTGTAGAACGATGCGCCCGACCGGACGCTGCAGGTGTTCTTCTCATCCACTTCGAGCTCAATCTCCGGATTGTTCAACTCGCGGATGATGCCAAACAGCTTCTTCACCGGCACCGTGGTGGCGCCTGGCTTCTTCACTGTGGCTTCGACGCTGCAGGAGACTGTCACATCCAGGTCCGTGGCCGTAAGTTCCAGGCGGCCCTCCTCGGCGCGCAGCAGCACGTTCGAGAGAATCGGCAGCGTGGTCCGCGTGCTGACCACGTTTTGCACCGCTTGCAGCCCGTTGATGATTTGCTCTTTGGAGATGGTTAGATTCATTGGCCCTTAATAGTATCAGTCTATCCTAGAAAATGTTCTTATTATTAAGGGTTGTGAATAAGGCAAACAACCCCCGGTGTCAAGGTCACGACAAAGAGTTACGCCGAAACAAAAATCTAAACAAGCCAATAAATTTGGCGCGGAAAACCTGGAACCCGGCTTTGTTCGCACTGTTCACAACCTGTTCACACCAGACCCCAAGGCTATGCTAGACCTTGTGCCCTTTTTATAATGCGCGGCACCACCGTTTCCGCGTATTCAATCTCCGCCAGCGACGTTTCCCGGCCCAGCGAGAACCGCACCAGCGAGTTCGCCAGGTTCCGCTCCACCCCCAGGCCCACGATGACGTGGGACGGCTCAATGGACCCCGCCGAGCACGCGGAGCCGCTGGAGGCGCAAATACCTTCCAGATCCAGTCCAGCGAGCAAGGCGATGCTATCCGACCCTTCCACGAGAAATGAAACGGTGTTCACCAGCCGCCGATCCCGCGGTCCCACCAGGCGCACATTCTCCATCCCCTCCACCAGGGCGATCAGCCGCTCGGACAGCGGCAACAGCTTTTCCCGCGAAAACACCGGCGTCCGCACAAACCGCTCCAACGCTTCGGTCAAGCCGATGATCGCCGGCAGATTCTCCGTGCCCGCCCGCCGCTCGTTCTCGTGTCCTCCGCCAAAGAGCACCGGGTCCGGCAACAGCGGCGATTTAATGAACAACACCCCGGCCCCTTTCGGACCGTGAAACTTGTGCGCGCAGATGGAAACCAGGTCCGCGTTAAACTGGTGGATGTTTTGAAACGGCTCCTTGCCGAACCACTGCACCGCATCGGTGTGGAACAACACCCCCTTGCTCCGGCACAACGCCCCCAACTCCGCCACCGGCTCGATCGTCCCCACCTCGTTGTTCGCCGCCATGATCGACACCAAAATCGTGTCTGGTCGAATCGCCCGGGCCAAATCCTCCACCGCCACCACCCCTTCCCGCGAAACCGGCAGCCGGGTGACCTCAAACCCCTCCTTCTTCTCCAGATAATCCAGGCAATGCAGCACCGCGTGATGCTCGATCACCGAAGTGATGAGGTGCTTCCCCTTGCCCTTCAGCAACCGGGCCACGCCGAAGATCGCGAGATTATTGCTCTCCGTCCCGCCGCTCGTGAACACCACCTCGCTCGGCTTGCTCCCCAGCACCTGCGCCGTGCGATCCCGCGCATCGTCCAAAATGGACCGCGCCCGCCGTCCCACATGATGCACGCTGCTGGGATTGCCGTAAATGCCGTCCAAAAACGGCAACATGGCCTCCCGCACCGCTGAATCCAGGGGCGTCGTGGCGTTGTAATCAAAATAAACCGTCCGCACAATTTTCTTTTAGATGGACACGTGCTGGCGACTGCAACCCGCACTCAAACATTATCCAACACCGTCGCCGGTTCACCCTCTCCTCGGGGGAGAGGGAAGGGGTGAGGGCGAGCGTTCATCACACTGACTTCGCTTTCCTCTGAAATTTGGTCTAAGCAAACCGGTCATCCGTCCACGGGTCCGCCGTGTTCGAATACCCGCGCAGCTCCCAAAAACCAAGGATATCCCGATCCAGAAAGCTGATTTCCCGGATAAACTTCGCCCCTTTCCACGCATACCGCTTGGGCAGGATCACCCGCGCCGGTCCGCCATGCTCCTTCGTCAACGGCTGGCCGTTCCATTTGTGGGCGATCAACACATCATCATCCATGCAGGCCGCCAGCGGGTTGTTCGTCGAATAGCCGTCATAACTCTTGAAGAAAACATGCGTCGCCTCCGGCTTCGGCCGCACCAGGTCCGCCAGCGTGAAAAACGCCACCCCTTCGAACTCCATGTCGAACTGGCTCCACGTCGTCACGCAATGAAAGTCGCTCACGTCCGCAAACTGTGGCAACGCCAGGAACTGCTCCCAATTCAGCGTCACCGGATTCTCCACATGCCCGCTGATCTTCAGCTCCCATTTCTCCAGCGGGATCTCCGGCCGGATCCCCAGGTCCAGCACCGGGAAGTTGCGCACCTCCCGCTGCCCCGGCGGCAGCCGATCCCCCGACCGCGCCACCCGCTTTTCCTTCCCCGCCATCTTCCGCGCCCAACGTTCCTTGGCCGCGATATACGCATCTTTCATAAACGAATAATAAACCAACCCCGCCCGACCGAAAGACCCAAATCGCCAACCCGCCAAAGCCGTCCCATGCAGGTCAGGCATCTTGCCCCGCACGCGGGGCGCATCCGCGCACTGCCCCGGAGCGCCGACTTCCAAGTCGGCTTAGGCCTCGTGCGGGAA
>JAQGOT010000248.1 GCA_028293465.1 Pedosphaera sp.
CAAATCTCGGCACGCATCCGCGCAAATGCCTCACCCGAGCATTTGCCTCCTCACATTCTGTTTGAATGCCAACAACTGTGCAAGCCGGACTCCCGATGCCGGCCATGATTCATGGAACGCCGGTGTCGAGCCACGATTTTGCTCCCGGTGGATGATGAATAGGTATATGTTGGGTTGTCATGGCGACCATCGGCAAACGAAATACACTCTCGGTGATACGGGAAGCTCCTCCTGGCCTCTATCTCGACGGCGGGGAACAAGGGGAAATTTTACTCCCCGGTCGTTATATCCCACGCGGCATTGGTCCGGGGGACAGGTTGGATGTTTTCATCTACCTGGATTCCGAGGACCGATTGGTGGCCACCACGGAAACGCCGTTCGTCACGGTCGGCGAGTTTGCGCATTTGCGGGTCATCAGCGTAAACCGCCAAATCGGGGCTTTCCTAGACTGGGGGCTCGCCAAAGATCTCCTGCTCCCATTCCGCGAACAGGAAACCCCGGTTCGTGAGGGGCAGCGTGTGATTGCCTACGTCTATCTCGACCAAAAGACCAACCGCATCGTGGCCACCACGAGACTCCACCGGCATCTGAACCGCCAGCCAATAACCTTCCGTGAAGGCCAACCCGTCAAATTCCTGATCATCGACAGCACCCCGCTGGGCTACAACGCCATCGTGGAGAATGCCCACCGCGGTCTCCTCTATCACGACAATCTCCATGCGCCGCTCGAAACCGGCCAACCGCTCGAGGGTTTCGTTCGCACCATCCGCTCCGGCGGCAAAATCGACCTCAGCCTCGACGCCTCTGGCTATAAAAGGGTGGCTTCACTCACAGAACAGATCATTCAAGCGCTGGAGCGCCAAGGCGGTCGTCTGGAGTTCGACGACGAAAGCTCGCCGGAAGCAATTCGCGAAGCGTTCGGCACCAGTAAAAAGGCTTTCAAGCAAGCTCTCGGTGCGCTCTATAAAGCCCGGCGCATCCGCTTTGAGAACCCGGGAATTCAGTTGCTGGACAACACCTCCTTTTCTCCCGGTGGCTGACCTGTCCAACGAAGTTGCTTTGTCGGTATTCCAAAGATTAGCATTGAGTTGAACCGTCCCAAGATGTCCCATGTAAGCCGACACTCCGAACCTATGAAAATCAAAACGATTCTCTCCTTGTTGCTCTTCTGCGGAACCGCGCTTGCGAGTCGGGCCGCAGGCACCAACCAAACACTTGATATTTATTGGATTGATGTCGAAGGCGGTGGTGCCACCTTGATTGTAACGCCACAGAAGGAATCCGTGCTGATTGATTCGGGCTCCGCTGGGAACCGCGATGCCGGGCGCATCCATCAAGCCGCCAAGGCCGCCGGCCTGGAGAAGATTGATTACTTTATTCTGACCCATTTCCATACCGACCATTTTGGCGGTGCGGCGGAGGTGGCCCAACTCATGCCTGTCGGAACCGTGCTGGACAATGGCATCCCCGACCGCAACCCGGACCATAATCCCGCCGACACAAGATTCCCGCTCCTGATCAAACCCTACAGGGAAATGAAAACGGAAAAGCGAACGGTAATTCACCCCGACGATTTGATTCCCCTCCGCCAATCCGTAACCCCCGGCGCGCCCAAACTCAGCCTGCGCTGCCTGGCCGCCGCGCAAACTTTCACCAAACAGGTCCCCCCCACCTCCGCAGCCAACTCGCTCTGCGACGGAGCGAAACTGAAAGCCAAGGATACTTCAGATAATGCCAACAGTGTCGTGACACTCCTCGAATTCGGTGGTTTTCGCTTCTTCGATGGCGGCGATCTGACTTGGAATGTTGAGGCTAACCTGGTTTGCCCGATGAATCTGGTTGGCGTCGTGGATGTTTACCAGGTCGGCCACCACGGCTTGGATATGAGCAATAACCCCCTGCTGGTCCGCGCTCTCTCCCCCACCGTCACGGTCATGAGCAACGGCACTTCCAAGGGCTGCGAGCCGGGCACTTTCGCGACGCTGACTTCCATTCCTTCCATCAAGGCTGGCTATCAAATTCATCGCAACCTCCGTGTGGATTCGCAAAACAATACCGCCAACGAATACATCGCAAACCTGACCGAGCATTGCACTGGGAATTACATCAAACTCTCTGTCACCCCGGATGGAACCAGTTACACCGTTTCCATCCCCGCCACCGGCCATCACCAAACTTACCAGACCAAGGCCTTGGCGCGAAATTAACCGTCCTTGGGAAAGCCTGAGCGGCACGAAATTGCGAACGTTGGGAGAAAAGCGAACCCGACCGGCGAGGGTCGGGAGTTACTTGGTTTAGACCTAACTGGGCTGCAAAGGCCCTGGAATCTATTCCAATCTTGCGATGCCATTGGCAATCGCGTATTTGGTCAAGCCTGCCACCGAATGAATGTTAAGCTTGTCCATCACCCGTTCGCGGTGCGTCTCCACAGTCCTGACGCCGACGCCAAGCTTGTTCGCCATTTCCTTGTTGCTTTGACCCTCGGCGATCATCGACAAAACCTCACGCTCCCGGCTCGTTAATCGCCCCGAACCAGACTCATCCTCACCATTGCCCGCCTCCGAGAGATACTGGTTCAACACGATCTGGCTGACATCCGGGCTAAAAAACGCCTCCCCGCTGTCAATCGCTTCGATCGCCCGAACCAAATCCGCGGGCGAAGCATCCTTCAGCACATAACCCTGAGCCCCCGACTGGATGATTTGCAGGACGTATTGCTTGTTGCTGTGGACGGAAAGAATCAGGACGCGAACCTCGGGAAATTCCTTGCGCAAATGCCGGGTTGCTTCCAACCCGCTCATCTTGGGCATATCGATATCCATCAGGACGATATCGGGCTTAAGCTCGGCCACCTTGGCGATCGCTTCCTGGCCATCGACCGCCTCACCGACGATCTCCAGGTGTTCAAGGCTCAGGCAGGAGCGAATGCCCCTCCGCACCACCGGATGGTCATCGGCCAACAAAAGTCTGATTTTCTTTTTTCGCTTATTCATGGGTACCGATTGCATTACGCAATGGAACTAACCGCATGACCAACGCTTAAA
>JAQGOT010000554.1 GCA_028293465.1 Pedosphaera sp.
CATCTTCGCCGTGCATTTGACGCCTTGCGGAGCGAGTTACAACGCCACGTTTGAGCCGTTCGTGAAGGGCAAGCCGCTGAATGTGACGGACGTGGAGTTTGGCAAAGACGGGGCGATGTATTTCACCACGGGCGGCCGCGGGACGCAGTCAGGGCTTTACCGGGTGAGCTACGTGGGTGAACGGGTGAAGGAGAGTCCGAAATCCAAGACGGAACTGGCCCAGGAAAAGGAAGCGGCTGCCGCCCGCGCGCTGCGCCATAAACTGGAGAGTTTTCACGGGCACCAGGATGCCAAGGCCGTCGAGTTTGCCTGGCCGCACTTGAACAGTGAGGACCGCTTTATTCGCTATGCGGCGCGGATCGCGATCGAAAGTCAGCCGGTGGCGCAGTGGCAGGACCGCGCGCTGGCTGAAACCCGCACCAACGCCGGGATCAATGGTTTGCTGGCGCTGGCGCGTTGCGGCACCAAGGAAACCCAGAATAACCTGCTCAAGGCCCTCGCGAAGTTTCCGCTCGACGGGCTGGATGAAGATCAGAAGCTGGAGAAGCTGCGGGTCATTGAGCTCAGCTTCATCCGGCAGGACAAGCCAGACGCGGCCATCGCGAAGATGGCGATTGAAAAACTCGACCACCAATATCCGGCCAAGAGCGCGAGGTTGAATCGCATGTTGTGTGAATTGCTGATCTACCTGCAAGCACCCGACGTGGTGGGAAAAACACTGGCCTTGCTGGACGCGGCACCCACCCAGGAGGAACAGATTCAATATGTCTTCAGCCTCCGCAAACTCACGAACGGCTGGACCATGCCGCAACGCGAGCATTACTTCAGTTGGTTCCCCAGCCATCGCCCGGGAGCCGAGGGTGAACCGACTTATTGGAAGGGCGCAAGCTATTATCCCTGGTCCAAAAAGGACCAACAGGGCCTGCAACATTCTCCCGAGTTATTAAAATGGTTTACCGATGCGGATCGCGAATACGGAGACGGCTCGAGCTATCCCAAGTTTATCGCCAATTTCCGCAAGGACGCGGTGGAGACATTGACCGACAACGAACGCGGTGAACTTGCGAACATTATCACCGACCAACCCAAGGAAGCACCCAAGGCGGTGGCGGAGCATAAGTTCGTCAAGGACTGGAAGGTGGAGGATTTGCAATCGCTGCTGGACGAGGTCGGGAAAGGGCGCAGCTTTGCGAAGGGCAAGGACGCTTTTACCGTGGCGCAGTGTGTTCAATGCCATCGCTTCGACGACGGCGGCGGCGCGGTGGGGCCCGAACTGACCGCGGTTTCCAGCCGCTACACGCGCAAGGACATTCTGGAATCCATTCTGCTGCCATCGAAGGTGGTTTCGGAACAGTATCAAAACACCACGTTCACCAAGAAAGATGGGGACGATGTCACGGGACGGCTCGTGGAGGAGGACGATAAGAAGATCGTGGTCATGACGAATCCGCTCACCCAGGCCAAGATCGAGGTGTTGAAAGCCGACATCACAAACCGTGCGGCGGCGAAGCTCTCCCCCATGCCGGAAGGATTGGTAAATTCTTTGACGCAGGAGGAAATTTTAGATTTGCTGGCATATATGGAATCGGGCGGCAAGGCAGAGGCCGCGGCGTTTAAGAAAGAGTGAGCTGAAAAGCCAGCCGGAATCAGTTAGTAATCGAAACTTTATGAGCATGAAATCAGTGAAGAACCTGAAAACCATCACGAAGAAAGTGCGGGGCCTCGTGGAGCGCACGCTGGAAGGAAATGGCGGCTTGTTGCGGCTGGCGCCTTGCTGGGTCCCCCGCTCTTTCCTACAGCCGGGCAAACGGCTGAAGCTGCATCCGGACGATCTGTATGCGTTTGGATTGAACCGCGGCGGCATCGATGAGCGCTGGTTCGCCTCCACGACGCCGGCGGCGAATGACAACCGGACGGCGGATGAGGGCCTGAGTTACGTGGTGGTGGGGAAGAATCGCTTCACGCTGCAAGACGCGGTGGCCGAATGCGGCGCGGAACTCATCGGGAAGAGGATTTGGAACAAATACAAGCGCTGGCCGGTGTATTCCAAGTTTTTCGACAACATGGGGCCGATTCCGCATCACATGCATCAGTCGCAGAAGCAGGCGCGACTTGTCGGCCAGGAAGGCAAGCCGGAGTCCTATTACTTCCCGCCGCAGCATAACAACGTCGGTAATAATTTTCCCTACACGTTCATGGGCTTGGAACCGGGAACGACCAAGGCGCAGGTGCGCAAGTGCCTGGAGAATTGGAACACCGGCGACAACGGCATTCTCGATTTGTCCCGCGCTTACCGCTTGAAACCGGGGAGCGGCTGGCTGATCGGGCCGAGCATTTTGCATGCGCCGGGATCGCTTTGCACGTATGAGCCGCAATGGGGCTCGGATGTGTTTGGCATGTATCAATCCTTGGTGGAAGGCCGGGAGGTTCCGTGGGCGTTGCTCGTGAAGGACATGCCGAAGAGCAAGCATCGGGATTTGGATTTCATCGTTGAACAATTGGACTGGGAAGCCAATGTCGATCCGAACTTCAAGGACAACCATTACCTGGAACCTGTGCCCGTGGCAGACTCACGGAGCGAAGGGTATGTGGATCGCTGGATTGTTTATGGGAAGGTTCACGAGCAGCAGTGTTTCACGGCGAAGGAATTGACGGTGGAGCCCGGCGCGAAATGCACGATCAAGGACAAGGGCGCTTACGGACTTATTACCGTTCAGGGCAAGGGCCGGATGAACAAGCTCGCGCTGGATTGTCCGAAGCTGATCCGGTTCCATGAACTGACGGAAGACGAGGTTTTCTGCACGGAGGAGGCGGCCAAGACGGGCGTGGTTTTCGAGAATACGTCGGATGTGGAGCCGTTGGTGGTGCTGCGGTATTTTGGACCGGAAGTGAATCCGGATGCGCCGGAGATGGGGGCTTACAGGAAGAATAAGTTTTAGCGATCGCGGATACATCCTTGGCCGCAAGTGAACTTGTTCCCAAGGCAATGCTTCAGCTTTGACCTGGGTCGGCATCCGGGATAATATGCTTAACAGATAAGTTTATGAAAACCACCTTGCCATTGGAAAGCATGAGCACCGCAGAGAAGCTCCGTGCCATGGAAGCGATATGGGAAGACTTGAGCCACAATGAGGAGCAAGTGGAGTCGCCCGCCTGGCACGAGCAAGTGTTGAAGGAAAGAGAAGCACTGTTTAATTCAGGCAAGGAGTCTCCCATCGATTGGGAAGGTGCCAAAGAGCGGCTGCGCGGTCGGCGCCCATGAGAATTGTAATCCTGCCCTCCGCGATTAACGATTTAGCGGAGGGCAGCCGTTTCTATGAACGGCAGCAGTCCGGGTTGGGCATTTACTTCCTGGAGGCCCTTTTTTGGATATCGAATCGTTGAAATTGTATGGTGGTCTTCACCGCAAGGTGTTCGGTTTCCACCGTCTCCTCTCGAAGCGTTTCCCCTTTCTAATCTATTACAGCAAGGAATCAGACACGGTGATTGTCAAAGCAGTACTGGATTGTCGCCGGAATCCCGAGTGGATTCGGACCAAGCTCGGTCCGACTTGAGCCCCAGATTGGCCCACATTTTCCCGAGTGTCGGGCCATCCCGCGTCGGACAACGCTCGCAAGCTCACGCAAGCAATTTTTGGACGATTTCGCCGGCGACGTCGGTGAGGCGGAAGTCGCGGCCTTGGAAGCGGTAGGTGAGTTTGGTGTGATCGAAGCCGAGCAGGTGCAGGATGGTGGCGTTGAAGCCGAGGCCGTCGGATTCGCCGAGGGTGATGCCGGGCTTGATGCCGCCGCCGGCCATCCAAATGCTGAAACAGTTGGGATGATGATCGCGGTCATCTTTACCGCCTTGGGCGGGTGGTGCGCCGTTGGCGGTGGGCAGAAATCTCGTGGCTTTGCCGCCGAAAAGGTTAGGGCTCGACGGAGTCGGTGAACGGTTGAGGGTTGAGCGTTGAGAGTTGATGGAGGGGAAAAAGGAGCGGGCTTTTCGTGGTTTTTGGCCATGATTTGCGGTTTTTTGGTGGTTTTTGTTTCCTCGCAGACCTTGCAAAGCTTGCAAAGTGGCGTAGAAATGCGGCCCGCGTTTATGCGACAACTCAGCGCATGAAAGATCAAAATAACGATCAAACTAACAATCAAAATCAGAATCAGAATACCAACTCAAACCAGAATCCCAACCTGGTCCCGCACCCAGATTATGATCCGTCGATCCTGGCCACCCCACAGGAGTGGGCCGAGGCCGAGCGGCTGCGCAAGCTGGAGGCCAGCGTGGCGGCGGAGGAGGAGCGCAAGGCCGCCCGGCATCTCGCGGACGAGTACCTGCCCGACCCCTACGAGGAGGATGGGGCCAAGCGCATCTGGCATGACCGGCGGCGGGGCTAGATCGGGCGGCTCCCCCGCGCGCTGCGGCTGGAGGTCAACCACCGCCTGGTCCGGGAGGAGCCGGCCCTGGTGATCCTGTTCTGGTTGAACTCCCTGCCGGAGGTCAAGGCGGCGCTGTTGCCCTACTTTGGGAACACCGAGGTCACGGCCCAGAACCTCTCGCAGTGGCGCGGGGAGGGCTTCCGGGAGTGGCTGATCCGGGAGGACCGGGAGGCGCGCACGCGCGAGCTGGCCGAGTACGCCCTGCGGGT
>JAQGOT010000557.1 GCA_028293465.1 Pedosphaera sp.
GTGGCGGCGCCCGATCCTTTCGCAAAAAACAGATCGGCCGTCACGGGTTCAGCCACCGACGTAATCAGCATCATGGCCGAACTGTGCCGCGCCGCGTCCGCACTGTCGAACGGTCCGGTCCAGCGCATGCCGAGGTGATTTGAACTGTCGCGATCATTGAACCAAACCGAGCGGGCATTCCTTAAAAGAAAATCGGAATAGGTCGGCCGTCGCGTGAGGTCATGGAGTTCGGTGAGGTAGCGAATAAAGATCCCCTTGAACTGTGGAACGTCTGCCCCGTGGCAGTTGTCTGGCTCGCAGGCTTCCCGCAGGATGCCGTTGGTGTAAATCAGCGTCTTGATGGCGGCGTCGGCGATGGCGATTGCCTGGTTCAGATAATTTGTATCACCGCTGGCCTTGTACAACTCCGTCAATCCGCCAAGGATCACCCCCTGGTTATAGGTCCATGTCGTGCGATGGTTGTTTACACAATTCCGATTGAGACCGTCATTGACGAGCGACTGCGAATTGATCATTCCACTATTCTTGAACCACATCCATTCACGAGTCGCCCAATCCAGATAACTGCCGGGTCCGCTGTCGCCGGGTGTCCGCTGATGCAACTCAACCGCCACCAGCAAAAAGAGTTCGTTAGCAATGGCGTTCTTGTAACGCCGATCTTTTTTCCACCAGATACCGCCGTCACAATGCGCACCCCACCCGCCGGCCATGTCGGCGAAGATTGTTTTAGCCATTTTCAGATAGCGGGTTTCGCCGGTCAGGTCGAACGCGCGAATCCAAGCCAGCGCCCACCAACCTTCGTCGTCGTAAAATTCATTAAGGAAATCCTTGCCGCTGTTCCGACGGAAGGTTCTATCGAGCACTTTCAGATATGGGCCGCCGTTGTTTGCGGCGATCACTCCTTCAATCGCTTCCACGCAATGCGCTGCGTTCCACCAACCCGTCGTGTCCCATAAACCCTTGCTGTTGTACCATTGCTGAAGCACTTTTGCAGAGGTCTCCGCGTTTGCATTAAAGTCATCACCGGGCAGCACCTCGGCGTCGCAGACATGCAGACTCAGGACAAAAATAAGCCCCAAAACAAATCCATTTCTCATTTCCATTTAGCTTTCACGTAACATGTTTGTGCGCCAACGAGCGCCTGGTCGTATATCTGGAAAACCGCCGCAACGGCACCGCTCCGATTTGGCAGGTCCGCAACGGCATGACAAGTCAATTGGACGGTTGTTTTTGTTTAGTTTAGCCCCGGACATTCATCTGCGTCCATACCGGAACGTGGGGAGTCTCCCATCACCGAAACGGGGGAGAAATCAGGAATTCCCACCAGTTCCCTACGGCTTCGGTTGCGATGTTTTGGAGGCCATGTAACGGACGACCGCCTCGGTGCGAGAACTCACGTGCAGTTTTTCAAAAACGTGTTTCAAGTGGCTGCACACGGTGTCAATGCTCAGCTCCAACTTGTCGGCAATCAGCTTGTTGGAATAACCTTGGGAGAGCAGCACCAGTATCTGCTCTTCCCTTACAGAAAGCCGCACGGTTTCGTCCCGGGCTTTTGCCTTCCTCCGAAACGATTCAATCACACGACGGGCGATCTGGCTCGTCATCGGCGCCCCGCCACCCAGCACGTCCAGGAGAGCCGAGCGCAAATCTGACGGCTTCGTTCTTTTCAAAAGGTAACCGTCCGCGCCGGCTTCGAGAGCCATAAAAACCAACTCCTGGTCGTCCATGGCGGTAAGAATAACAATCTGGGCTTTCGGCAGCAGGGCCTTGAGTCGAGCCGTACACTCGATGCCCGACATTCGCGGCAGAAAAATGTCCATGAGAACCACGTCGGGCTGCTCCTGCGGAATGATTCGCAACGCCTCCTCCCCGGTCGCACAGGCACATACGCAGGAGAAGTCCGGAAAGGAGTTGAGGAGGCGGGTCCAGCTCTCGCGGACCTTCGGTTGATCCTCCACCAAAGCCACTTTGACGCGGGCCTTCGGCGACGATTCCTGGGGATGGCTTGCGGTGGCCTGCTTCGCCATTCTAACACTTGGTTGGATCATGGGATTGTGAGGCTTCATTCATCGGTAGATTTTCGATCTTGTTGAGCTGCTTGGAAAACTCCTTGGGGCTCCAAATCCAGTTCCACGAGCGCCTGGGCGCGTGCGTCAGGGGAATGCTAAATTCGGTCCGGCATCCTTTGCCCGGTTCGCTGGTGATAAGGCAGCTTCCTCCCAACTCCAGCATCCGTTCGGCCATGTTCGCCAAACCATTGTGTCCGGGTTTGGCGGGCGTCTGGTCAAAACCCTTGCCGTTGTCCTGCACCACCACCACCAGTCTCTGGGCGTGCCACTGAATTTGCAACCTTAACTCGGTGGCTTCCGAATGTTTGACCGCGTTATTGAGCGTTTCTTTGATGGCCATAAGCAGGCTGCGACGGAGTGGAAGTTCAAAAACCGCAGCCGACATTTCCGGGTCCACTTCAAACAGACATTGGATGGGAGTGGGTTTCAGGAACTCCTCGGCGTAGCCGCAAACATAGGACGCAAAGTCGCGCAGCGTATCCCGTTGAGGGTTTACCGCCCAGAGAATTTCATCCATGGTGGAGAGCACTTCGCGAGCTTCCTCGCAAATCCGGTCAATTTGCAAGCGCGTTTTCGAGTCGGCCTGCAACTCACTTTGCGCGACTTCCCCATGCAGCACCAGTTGGGTGACTTTCGAGCCCAGGTCGTCGTGAATATCCCGGGCAATGCGAGCCCGTTCCCGCTGCAGCAGCCAACGCTCCTTCTGGTGCAGCGCCAGTTGGGCCATGAGTCGAAAACTGATCAAAACGACAATGCCACAAACGGAGAGCAGGGTGATTTGGAACCAACCCGTTTGCCAGAAGAAAAGCCTGATCGGCTGCAACGTGGGCATCCGGTTAATGCTCTGGGGTGTCATCCACCATGGGTTGGCCCCAAAAGCAGCCATAATGGTGGCTGCCGGCCATATTTTAGGTGCCTCGGCTGTCTTTTCCCAACCCCGTACCTTTTCAGGAACAACCCTCCAGCTCGTGTCCGACCTGACTTCAACGACCCGTCCATCCGCCAACTCAACTCGCAAACCGAGGAGCATTCCCGCATAGCTGAAGGAGTTGAACGCCTTCACGGCGAGAACGTGCCGACCGGGAGACATCAAAGCGGTCAGATTGTAATCGTACAGCTCGCGCCATTCAGCCCCCCGCCCCAATTCTCGCCCGTCGAGGAACAGAATGTACTCATTATCCGCCGTCATTCGCAGTCGTGCCAGCTTGACGGTGGCTGAAGCTGGGATCTCAAATGACCGCCACAACTGACACGTTTGCCCGTCGAAGGTCTTGTCAGCCCAGATCCAGGAGCCAAGCGCATTGATCAGGTTGTTTACGGACTCCAACGGATTGTGGGAGATTTGCTCGGGACCGACCGCCTCGTCTGCCGCGGACACCGGTGCGATCGCTCCGAGCCACAAAGCCAGCAGAACCGGCGCGGCCATCCCCGACCGAGGGCGGCGCAGCCATGATCCTCTCCACCAACGCTCAGCCATCGACCGGCGAAAAGGATATTTCCACTCGGATTGCATGCATTGGCAGCTTAGCGGGTTCCGCCGTCCCCGCCAAGCACGGCATCCATGAATTGTGGGTGTCGCCATAGGCAATCTGCGTCGTCTGCTCGTATCGACCCGGCCCGTGCCCCATCAATCACCCTGGTCAGTTCCCGGAGTTGCGGTGAATTCGCGACCAGAATCTGGTATACACTCTGGCATTGCCCGCCCTCTGCGGCGATGCTCGGCTACACCCGCCCAGTCAACCTTGGGCTGGTCTCGTCAATTTCCAGCGGATTCAGCCGGGATTCGCACTACAGCCCGGTGGGAGTAATGCCTGCCATCGCCAGGAGCGATGTCAGGAGCGTCACCAAAAAAAGCGATGCGAGTTGGGAGAGAAAGCATCTTGCTTAATGTTTTTGTTGTCTCCCCTGAATGGGTCCTACCACGATTCAGCAGGATACGTTGACAACCAAAGCCGCTGATAATCCCGGTCGAACGGCGTCGTGCCAGCGGTGCCAGAGGGCTGGCTGAAAACATCATACTTGAGAAGGTGAGTCTTGCCTTCAAGCCATTTCATCCTCTCCGCATGCCCATCCGCGTAGGAGAACAATCCCGCATTTCCATGACGGCTGGCCGGAATATTGCGCCACTTGGTTTTGGGGGCGCCTTTGACGCCAAGATTGACGGCAAAATAACCGTCATCAACGCTGCAGAAATTCCTGTTGGCATCCGTCTGTTCATCCACGAACAGGGACGCTCCGGCCGGCCCGGGATCCCTCAGGTCCGTAAACTTCTTATTCTCGGTCAGCCCGGCATGAACATCGCCGGCACTGCCGAAGTTGTCTCCCATCATGCCGTTCATCGAATAACTGCGAATCCTTTGCACCGGTTTCCCGCTCACTGCCACCTTGTCCGCCGGACAACGATAGATGGCCAAAGACTTGTTGTAAGGATAAAGCAGGGCCGCGACAATATCCGCCTCGTTGGTGGCCCCAGGCAGATTACTCACGTCACCGGTAACCCAGGCGTTAGGATTTGCGAGGGCATTAGGCGGGATCGCGTCCTTGAAATCGCCGGAGTAAATCACAGCCGCCAACGCAAGCTGCTTCAGATTGTTGAGGCAACTGATGCCCGTCGCCTTTTCCTTGCTCCGCGACAACGCCGGCAACAGCATGGCCGCCAGAATCGCGATGATGGCAATCACCACCAGAAGTTCAATCAGGGTGAATGCCTGGTTTCCCAGGCGACAGTTTCGATCGCCCACCTGGGTTGTTCTCACGGTTTTCATTTATACATCAATACAACAACGCAACTACCAACTCATCCCGCTCTGCCGGTCCTAAACCGGCTCACTAATCTGACAGTCCGGGGACTTGGAAGTCCCCGGGCTCTCGTCATCACGCCCCCCACGATCAGGCTTAACCCATCAACATTTCTCAAATCACGGCATGCGCAGCCGGAAGAAACGTCCCGAATCCTGTGCATTCACCGGAATGGAATTTGAGAACGAACCGGCATTGTCCAGGACTCCGGTCGCGTTTGTCGTCCAAGCCGAGAGCGGCAGCGACACATTCGTGGTGGTAAGCCAAGTGTAAGCGCGATTCGGCGTGCCGCCGGTGCCCGTCAGGACCAATGCTCCATTTGAAACCGTGGACGAGTGGACCGTCGGCGGTGTGGGCGGAGCCAGGTTTACACCCTGCAGAACTATTTCGGCGTAGCCGGAATACCCATTGTCCAGGCCGCTGCCCTGCGGGGTGAAGTCGAACTTGACCGCGGCCACATTGACGGCCAGCGGCGTGCCATCCAACCGGGCGATCGTCACGCGGTTGGCCGAAGGTCCGCCCAGGACCGGCGGATCGTAATAGACCGACGCCAACGGGGTGAACGTGGTGGGGGCCGCCAGTGTGGAATACGACATGACATAGAACTGCCCATCCCGGTCATAAGTGCCCCAGCCGCTGTAAACCACAACGTTCGTCAGGTTCCAGCCGGTCGCGGCAGTGTAGGTGATGGACGATCCCGCCCCGAAGGCGCCGCCGCAGGTGGCAAAGTTGGTCGTGCCCAAACCGGAGACGGAGGCGGAAGGACCGAACGTGCCGTCGGTCAAGGCCGGAAGACCTTCCGTTACCTGCTCATTATTGAAACCTCCCGCGAAAGCGCCCGCTCCCACGCTGCTGGGCAGGCTGCCTTCGATCAGGCTGGTGGTTTCGACAACCCAGGTCGGAGCATCCGTGTTCTGGTTCTCCGCCGTCGTCAC
>JAQGOT010000577.1 GCA_028293465.1 Pedosphaera sp.
CATCGACAATGCCGATGTTCTCGAGCGTGTAACCCACACTGCCGATCAAAAAGTCGCTGCCCAAGGCGCGCGTCAGCGCCGTCCGGGCGCCGGTGTGCGTTTCGTTGTACAGGTTGTCGAGACTTTGGAAGTTATAAACGGAATGAAACAGATCGATGCTCAACTGGAGCTTGCGGTTCAGGAACCAGGGCTCGACAAAGGAAGCCAGGTAATCCTGCCGCTGCGTGCCCAGTTGCACGCGCAACCGGAACTTCTGGCCGCCACCGGTGAAATAGGGCGGCCGGAATAAATCAAAGTTTGACTGGCTTATTTCGCCGAAGCCGAGGAGGCCGTCCACCGTGTTAAAGCCCGCTCCGAAGGTGAACTGGCCGGTGGATTTCTCGTCCACACCCACGATCAGGTTTTTCCGGTTCGGCACCACCGTCGGTTCGTTCTTGGTATCGACCTTCTCAAAAAACTGCAATCCCTCGAGGCGCTCCTTGCTGAGGCGGACGCGCACCATGTCAAACACTTCCCCGGGCGACACGGCCAGTTCGCGCCGGATGACCTTGTCCTTGGTTTTGACGTTGCCTTTGATTTCAATTTTTTCGATGTAGGATTTTTCGCCCGCGTTGATCTCGTATTCTATATCCATCGTGCCGGTCTCGGTGTTCGGGATCCGGCTGACGCGCAGGTTGGGCCCCTGTCGCACATCGATGTAGCCCCTCGCCCCGTAAAAATCCTCAATGGCCTGGATGTCATGCGTCAGTGCCTGCGGGGTGAACGTCAGACCGGCATCCGCTTCCAGGCCGTGCTCGCCGATTTTCGCCTTGGAGCGGCTGGCCTCATGTTGCTTCTTGAACCCGTTGACGAGCTCCTGGGTGGTGAAGAGCGCGTTGGTGCCTTTGAAAGTAACCGAGCCGACCTTGTACTGGCTGCCCTCGTTGATGACGAACTCGATTTTCATCGTCTTCGGCGTCGGGTTGGTGATTTTGATGTCCCGGATTTCAAAATCGATGTAACCCTCGCTCCGGTAGAAATCCGCGAGTTTCTCCTTGTCATCGTCAAACTGATCCTCTTTGAAAATACCGCTGCGCGTGAGCCAGGAGAACATCCAATGCTTCCGGGTTTTGATGACCCGGCGCAGCTTCTTTTGGGAAAACGCCTGCGCGCCGGTAAAATCCACTTCCACGATTTTGATCTTGGGACTCTCCTTGATCTCGAAGGTCACCCCCGCGCGCCCCGCGTTTTCATCGACATTGCTCAACACATACTTGACGGTGGTGTGCGGATAGCCGGCCTTTTGATACATCTTTTCAATTTCCTGGCTGTCGGAGAAGAGCTTCCGCTCGTCCAGCGGTTCGCCGATCTTGGAAGTCACTTTTCTGAGGAGCTTCTGGTTGTTGTATTTGGTGTTCCCCTCAAACTTGATGTTCGTCAACCGCAACTTCCCTTGGAGGATGTAGGTGAGCACCACGCCACCGTCGCCCAACTGGTCCAAGACCTGGATGTTGAAAAAGTAACCCGTGGCGTAGAGGTTCTTCACATCCTCATCCACGCTCGCCCTGACGTAAGGGTCGCCCACCTTGACGTGAATGTTCGCCCGCACCAGTTCGTCGCTCACCGCGGCCGGCCCGACGTTGGTGACGATGATTTTTGCCACCCGGTCCAGACTGGACTGTCCCGAGGCAACTGGCAGGAAGGCGCACAACAGCAGCAAGCAAAGGCCGCCATGGCGGATCAGGAATTTCATCGGCTATTTTTCAATCGGCACATCATCGTCACTGACCTTCGCTGCGCTCTCAAACCGGGTATAGGATTTGAGGAACGTCAGATGCACATCCCCGGTCGGTCCGGTACGCTGTTTTGCGATCAACAGATTCACCGGCACGGCATCTTGTTCTTCCGACCCGCCACCCTCATCATCTTCGCGGCTCGGCTTATACAACAAAGCCACCACATCCGCGTCCTGCTCAATCGATCCAGACTCGCGCAAATCCGACAACCGCGGCTTGCGGTCCTTATCTTTTTCCAATTCACGATTCAACTGGCTCAGGACGATCACGGGAACATCAAGTTCCTTGGCCAGGGACTTGACGCCGTTGGAGATATCCGCGATCTCCTGTTGCCGGTTTTCGGCTCGGCGCGCAGTAGAATGGAGCAACTGTAAGTAGTCAATGACAAACAATTTAATGCCGAACTGCTGCGACATGCGCCGGGCCTTGGCGCGCAGTTGCAGAATGGACAATCCCGAACTGTCATCGATGAACAGGGGCGCATTGGCCAGCTTCCCCGCGGCCCCGGTTAACTTGGGAAAATCACGTTCCGCCAGGAACCCTTCCCGCACATTCCGCAGGTTCACCCGCGAGCGGGAACACAGCATGCGCAAGACCAGGGATTCGGAGGTCATTTCCAGGCTGAAGACTCCCACCGGGAGCTTCTGGTCAATCGCCACCGCCTCCGCGATGTTCATTGCCAGCGAGGTCTTCCCCATGCTCGGTCGCGCCGCGATGACGATCATTTCCCCGCCGTGCAAACCGCTGGTCATTTTGTCCAGATCCGCAAACCCGGTCCCCACACCGGTCAACATTCCTTGCCGCTGATGATAATCCTCGATGGTGCTGATCGCCTTTTTGACCAGGTCCTTGATCTTGTCGGTTTTGCCTTCCACGCGCGTTTCGCTGATGCGCAAAATATCCCGCTCCACCTCGTCCAGCAGGCTATCGACCTCCCCTTCGTGATCATACACCCGCCCCACCACCTCGGTGCACGTCTGGATCATTTTCCGGAGCACGTACTTCTCCTGCACGATGTCCAGATAATAGGCGAGGTTGGCAGCCGACGGCACCATGTCGGGCAAAGCGGCGAGATAAGCAACCCCACCCACCTGTTCCAAGAGTTGTTTGTCTTTTAAATGTTGTTGAAGCGTGATGACATCGATCGCCTCGCGCTGGTCGTACATCTCCACCACCGTTTCATAGACCGTCTGGTGCCGAAGGTCGTAGAACACTTCCGACCCGGCTTTGAATTTTTCCACGCACTGGCCCAAACAATCATTGGGGGACAACAGGACGCAACCGAGCACCCCTTGTTCGGCCTCGATCGAATGAGGCGGCAGGCGGTCCAGTTTGGGCGCGGAGCCCGAAAAGCCGGCTTTTTTGCGCCGGGTTTTCTTCAAATCTGCGCCCGCGCCTGCGCCTTCGGATACCGAGTCAATCATTTCACCAGCATGACGGAATTCTCCTTGGCGAAGCAATGTCATTTTGTACACACCCGCCATCAAGTTATTCGCAACGAACGGCTTTTGCCTCTCCGGTGCCGGGTTTCTCCACCGGCGGCGGATTAAAATACCTTCGCTACCGGGACATAATTCGCTTGCCCTGAGGGTGATGGCGTTTACTCTCGCGGGAAGTCCGTTGGGACGATGAAAACAACCGACTCCTTAAACCGAGGCGGAGTTTGATTATCCGAATAATATGCCGTGTTCCGATTACTCAATTAAAGCAGTCCGCTGCGGCGGATTGGGTGCCTTGCTCGCCGTCATGCTTGCCGGTGTTTCGACCATTTGTGAGGGATCCTCCATCACCGAGTTTCTCGCTCCTGCCTCCGGCAGTCAGCCGTATTCGATCGTTCAGGGTCCTGATGGGGGCTATTGGTTCGCGAACTTTGGCACGAATTATTATAGCAGCATCGGCCATATCACCACCAACGGCTTTGCCACGAATTATATCATCACGCCGAACGGTTACTCCCGGCCTTATGGATTAGCCGTTGGCCCGGATAACAATATTTGGTTCACCGAAGCTGCGGGGAACAAGATCGGGCGCATGAGCAGCACCAACGGGGCGATGATCGCCGAATACGCCATCCGCACCAACAACACCGGCATTGTCGCCACCACTCCGGGTGGTATCGTGCTCGGACCCGACAACCGCCTTTGGTTTACCGAATATCTGGGCAACGCAATCGGTGCCATCACCGTCGGGAGCGGAACCAATATCACCATCACCGAATACACGAACGGCCTGCCATCCGGTTGCGGCCCGTACAATATTACGATTGGGCCGGACGCGAACATGTGGTTCACCGAGACCGTCGCCGGCAAGATCGGGACGATGACCACCAGCGGCACGGTTCTGACTAATTTTCCACTCGTATCGACCAGCGAACCCCTGGACATCATCGCGGGTGCCGATGGCGCGCTTTGGTTTACTGAGTTCAAATCCGGTCTCATCGGCCGGCTTTCCACTAACTTGGTTTCGAGCAGCAATCTTACCCATTACACTCCCCCGACTGCGGGATCCCAACCCTACGGCTTGGCCTTGGGAAAGGACGGCGCCATTTGGTTTGCGGAGTATGCGGGCAGCCGGATCGGTCGCCTTACCGTCAGCGGCACCAATGTAAACTTCGCCGAGGTAATCACTCCGACAATTGGTTCCGCTCCGGCGTATTTGGCGACGAATGTGGACGGGAGCATCTGGTTCACCGAGGCGGCGGGCAACCGCATCGGTCGCCTAACCGACAGCCCCCTCACCGTGACCGCGACCAACATCCTCCTCACCACTGGCTTGACCTACAGCGGCACGGTCGCCACATTCCTCGACTCAGACTCAATCACCTCTCCCACCAACCTCTATTCCGCCACCATTGACTGGGGCGACGGCACCACCAACTCCGGCACTGTCGTGACCAACGCGAGCGGCGGATTCAAAGTCAATGGTGCGCACACTTATGCCGCCTCGGCTGGTTACCTCGTGAAGGTTACGGTCACCGGCCTCGATACAACCCACGACATGGGTGGGGCCACTGCGACCGCTTCATTTTCCATCAACCCGCCGCCAGCTTTGAGCATCAGCCGGGCACCCGGCACGGGTGTGCGCATTTCCTGGCCCACCAATGCCACGGGCTTCCAACTCCAGGCAAATACCAATATCAGCACGACCAACTGGGTGATCGTCACCAATATTCCAGCCCTGAACGGCACGAACTTTAGCGTGACCAATACCGCACCCGGCAACTGGTATTACCGGCTCAAGCGGTAGCGGGCAAAAAGTTTCGGTCTGATTGAGCCGCCCTCTCCGCCGTCCGTGCAGCGGTCGTCCTCAGGCTTGGACGGGGATTTTCCCATCAGCTTGACTACTGCTCATCTGTAATTAGACTCTGTCCATGTGGTTGATTAATAAGTTTGGTGCAAAGGGAACGCGGCACGGCCGTTGCGCATGAGAAAGCCTTCTGTCTTCATCATTTTCCTGACGGTTTTCATCGATCTGGTCGGTTTCGGCATGATTATTCCCCTGCTGCCGATCTACGCCAAGGTCTTCAATGCCACCGGCTGGGAGCTGGGAGCCATTGCCTCGGCTTTCTCCCTGATGCAGTTTGTTTTCGGTCCCATCCTGGGCCGGCTTTCTGATCGCATCGGCCGTCGTCCTGTGCTCCTGCTCAGTACAGCCGGGGCCGCCATTTCGTACGCCATTTTCGCCTACGGCTCGGGTTTGCCCGGCCGCAGTGCGCTGCTCGTGATTTTCCTGTCCCGGGCCTTCGCGGGAATCTGTGGCGCGAACATCACCGTCGCCCAGGCTTACATCGCTGACATCACCCCGCCGGAGGATCGCTCCAAGAAAATGGGTTTGATCGGGATGGCCTTCGGCCTCGGTTTCATCTTCGGCCCCGCGTTGAGCGGGTTCGCCCGTCAATACTTCGGCCTGACCGGTCCCGGTTGGGTCGCCGCCGCGCTCTGTGCCGCGAACTTTTTGTTGGCTCTGGCCATCCTGCCCGAGAGTTGGAAACCGACTTCCGAACACGTGGCGCAACGTCCTCACCTCGATCAATGGGCCCACACCATGACCCGACCCAAGGTCGGCTTGCTGATCGTGGTTTTTTTCCTGGCCACGTTTTGCTTCACCTGCTTTGAAGTGACCTTGGGACTGCTGGTGTTCAAAAACTTCGCGGTCGATCCGGTAACCCCGCAGGGCGTCAAACTCGTCACTAATCTTTTTATCTATGCCGGTCTGATCGGCGCCCTGGTTCAAGGCGGCCTCACCGGCCGGTTGGTGAAGATGATGGGCGAACCAAAGCTGGTGGCGCTGAGCATGGTGCTCGTGGCGCTGAGCCTCGGTCCGATGCCTTTCGTGACTCATTGGACCCAGCTTTACATTCTGCTCGCCGTCCTTTCCATCGGCTCCAGCCTCACCCGCCCGCCGGTGTTCGGCATGATCTCCAACCTGACCCCGGCCAACGAACAAGGGGTGACCATTGGTGTCGCGCAAAGCGCCGGCAGTCTTGCCCGCATTGTGGGTCCCATGTTCGCCGCGCTGCTGTTTACTCACATTGCCTGGCTCCCCTATGTGATCTGCGCAGCAGTTTCCTTCCTCACCGGCATTCTTGCCTGGCTGCGGCTCTCCAAAGATTTCCGGCCGGCGCTCGCCGTGGGCGTGGCCAAGACGGGCGCCTGATCGACACCGCCGTCCGCTTCTGTTACAACCGGGGCACGCGATATGAGAACCCGCTTTTGCCTCGGAGCCTTTGCGCTGTTGTTTATCTTCGCGCCGGCCCACTTGCCGGCCGCGGAAACCCGCTGCCCCTTCGACGAAACCAAACTTGAATTCGTTGGCTCCCCCTTGGAGCAGGCCAAGTGCCTCCTTCGTCCGGTCGCGGAATTCGGTCTTCTCGGCCAACCGCTTACCACTCTGCCCGGTCCGCTCGAGTCGCTGATCGGCCGGCCCGTCACAGTCAACAAGGAAAAGCTCGAACACTACCTGGAGCAGCATGCCATTCAAGAAACCGAAATCGGCGGTGCCATCACCAATGTTCTGCGCGCGAAATATTTCGTCATCCACGATGTCAGCGCGCCGAATTATCACGCCCAAAGTTTTCCCACGAATATCAACGACGCCGACTGGAAGTGGAATGATTTGAACCGCTGGCGCAGCAATCAAGCCGCCCACTTCTTCGTCAACCGGCTCGGCCAATCGGTCGCCCCGCACACACTCACCACCCCTTGGCGCGCCACCAAACTGGAAAGCAGGGTGCTCGGCGAGAAAAGCCGCGGCCTCTTCGTCCATACAGAATTAATCCAACCGCGCCGCGCCGACCCCCAGGGCCATCCCGGCAACGATGGCATCGCTCCCCTGCCCGGCTTCACGGAAGCGCAGTTGGATCGCCTCGCTTTACTCTATCTCGTCGCGAGCATGGAGCATGGCACCTGGATGGTTCCCGCTTACCACGCTGCCATCGATGCGGGGATCCCGGATGGCCATGACGACCCGCAAAATTTCGACCTCACCCTCTGGGCAAATAGATTGGCGGCGCTGCTCGAAACCGTCCGCGCGGAAGGTGACCCTCTCAACCAACGCAACACCGATTTCAACCGTCGATGAAGCACATCCCAACCTATGAGCAAAAAAAACGGCCCGCCCTTTCAACTCTTCCCGCTCCTCGCCTTATGCTCAATTCTCTCGTGCGCCCATGCAGGTGAACCCGCCCGGTTGCGTTTCGAGGTCAGCCTCACCAACGGCCTGCTCTCCACTCCTCAAACCGGGCGCTTGCTGGTCGTGATCGGTCGGAAGGACACACCCGAACCGCGGCTCACCGTCTCCCGCACCGGACCCGATGCGCCTTTCGTGCTCGGCAGCGATGCCAAAAATCTTTCACCGGGCAAGGCTGTCTTTCTCGACGCCACCGCCATCACCTTTCCCATCACCAATCTTTCCGAATTGCCGCCGGGCGATTATTTCGTCCAAGCCTTGCTCGTCTCCAACCGCGACCTGCTTTCACCGCAGGCGCCGGGAAATCTTTACAGCGCGCCCCAGAAAGTGCACCTCGACCCGGCCCACCGCGCAACGGTAAAACTGGCGTTGTCCGCCCAGATTCCTCCTGAGCGCCTGCCCGACGAAACAGAGCTTGTCAAGTTTGTCAAAATCCAATCGCGCTTGCTCAGTCAATTTCACAGCCGCCCGATTTATCTGCGGGCCGGAATCATCCTGCCAAAAGGGTTCCAAAATGATCCGACGCGCAAGTACCCGCTCTGGGTGCGGATCGGCGGATTGGACACCCGCTATTCGCGAGTGGCCGGAATGATGGCGGAGTCCTCGAATTTCCGCAAAACCTGGATGGCCGAGGATACGCCGCGCATGATCCTGCTGCATCTGGATGGAGCCGGGCCAAACGGCGACGCTTACCAGGTCAACTCGGCCAACAACGGCCCTTACGGCGATGCCATCACGCAGGAGTTGATCCCCTACATCGAGAAAGAATTCCGCGCCATCGGTCAACCCAAGACCCGGGTGCTCTCCGGCGTGTCCACCGGCGGTTGGGCATCGCTTGCGTTGCAGGTGTTTTATCCTGACTTTTTCAACGGCACCTGGAGTTCCTGCCCGGACGGCGTGGACTTCCGCGCCTTTGAACTGGTGAACATCTATGACGACGAGAATGCTTACGTCAACAGCTACGGTTTCGAACGCCCCAGCGAACGGACCCTCAACGGCGATGTGCGGCTGACCATGCGCCGGGAAGTGCAAATCGAAAACGTGCTGGGCCATGGCAACAGTTGGACCACCTCCGG
>JAQGOT010000615.1 GCA_028293465.1 Pedosphaera sp.
TTGGCTTAATGTGCGACCCGCGTTATGGTACGCGGTTGGTCGGTAGAATACCCAAGTGGCCAACGGGGGCAGACTGTAAATCTGCTGGCTTACGCCTTCACTGGTTCGAATCCAGTTTCTACCACCATCTTCTTAATTCCTCGGTTTCCACCGCGTTGTGATCTTTCAGTCAATGATGGATCAACCAGCTTTCGTTTTGACTTAATTTGAAACCAGGGTCTTGGTCTGGGCGTGCTGCGGGGCGGCTGTTTTGGCGTATTTGCGATAATAAATACCATAGGCCAGGCCGACAAAGGCGGTCAAGGCAGCGGGGAGGTAGAGGGTATCGTAACTGAAGCGCAGAAAAAGGCCGGCTCCGGCAGCGCCACCGGCGAGGAAGGCAACGGGCAGGGCGGACCAAATCCGGAAGCGCCGCCAATCGACCGGCAGACGGCGCAGCAGATGTCCGAAGAAAATGCCGAGGTCGGTGAACACGCCGGAGACATGGGTGGTGCGCAAGACGGCGCCGCTATAGGTGCTGACCATGGCATTCTGAAGGCCGCAGGCACATGAAGCCAGGTAATCACCCATGGCATTATGGCGGCGCAGGAGCGGGACGGCCACGAAGAGCAATCCCGACTCAATGAACAAAGCCACGCTGTAGCGCCGGCCCAACTTGAGCGCGCTGTTCTGGATGATGAAGCCGCTGAGGGTCGCGCCGGCCAGAAATGAGCCGATCACCGCCAGCAGATGGAGCGAGTCTTGGGCACTGCCGTGCGCCAAGGCGATGCCCAGCAAGGTGGTGGTGCCGGTCAGGTGGGTGATGCCTTGATGCTGGAAGCCCAGGAAGCCGACGGCGTTGATCATGCCGGCGATGAAGGCGAGCATCAGGGCACCCCACAAAACCCAGCGCGGCAGTTTGGAGATCATGGCAAGGCAGCAAGGGAGCGAATGCGGTTCAGTTGTTGATCAAACCTCATTTGTCCGGGACACTTGTTTTCACCATGGGCACGCAATTTCGCTCTCGCTTTGGAGTCACAACTTAATGGCCTTCGGCAGAGCGTCAACGAAAAAGGCCGGCTAACGATCAAAGATTGAGTATTTCGTGCCAGCCTCCTCATGGGATTGCCGTATTGTAGCAGTTTCCAACTGGCGGGTGTGCGGTGTGGAAGTGCAGGTTGCAGCCCCGCTGGTTCGGGGCGTGTCAACAATTCATGTGACTGGCGGATAATTTGCGGCAAGCGCACAGTGACCGCGCGACCATGGGTTGGTTGCAACTGGTTAGAGGCCGGTCCTCAAGGGCCGGCCTTTTAATTTTGAACAGACGCCGCGGCGGGATGCTCTCAGTTCTCAGCAACCTCTTTTTGGGTTGTCCGTGTGGGCCGGCACCGATCAAGGTGCCGGCCTTTTCTGTTTGACAAAATGCGCCTGTATCGCGTGACTATGCGGGTTCCTGTGTAGGCCCCTCGCTGGGTGGCGAGGGCCTTTTTATTTCCGGGCAAGTTCGGCCGGCTGGCAGGCTTTGTGCTGACTTTTGACTCAGGCGATATCCGGTTTGATATTGTCTGTTCGTAGGTATGTCAGTAGGGCCAGCGGTTAGGGTTCCGCTGGCCCTTTTTTTGTCCCGTTTTTGGATGCCAGGTTGCGTTTTGGGACACGGGGCTTTGACTGCGGGGCTTGGCGGACGCGCCGACTCCGACTTTTATCTTTCCAAAGCTCCAGAACTTCTCAAAATCGCGCCATGAGTGGAACAACGCCAAAACCAAATACCAGTTCAACCTCCACATTGGTACGCCTCAAGTTTCAGGGTGGCACGGTGGAGATGCACTTTTCCTATCTTCCCCGGGTGGGCGAGCTGATCATCTTCGAAAATGACGGATCAAAGTACACCGTCAGCTCGGTGGCTCACCATGTGCAACGGCTTTCAACGGGTGGCGGATCGTGCGAAGTGGTGGAGGTTTTTCTAACGCCATAGCCCGGGCGTCGGCTTTGGGTGGGGTCGAGACCGGCAGCGAAATCACGGAGGTCAGCTTGAACGCAGTTTTGCTGGACGCCGCGCAGGAAACGGTTCCACACTTCGCGCACTGAACTTATGCCAGTGAATCTCAGGACGGGAGTGGAAGGGGTGTTGGAGGGGGAAACGAGCCGGATCGGGATTACTTTTCGGAAAAATCCGCGGGCGCGTCGTTATATTTTGCGAATCAACGCGACCGGGATGCCCACGGTCACGATCCCGCGCGGTGGCAGCCTGCCGGAAGCCGGGAAGTTTGCCCAACGCCACGTCGCCTGGCTCGAAGCACGGTTGAAGAAGTTCAAGGAGCGGACCGCAACGCAGGTTGATGAACAAAAGGTTTTGTTCAAGGGCGAGCCGGTAGCGCTGATCACGGTCTCGGACACGCGAGTTGCTTTTGGCGCACATACCATCAGCGTGGCACCCGGCAGGACGGATTTGCGGGCGCAGCTCAAGGAAAAGTTGTGGCGACTGGCGAAGATGGAGTTGCCGCCCCGGGTGGCCGAACTGGCGGCGGAGCATGGGTTGTCGGTAAACCGGGTCTCGGTGCGGGACCAACGCTCGCGGTGGGGTTCGTGTTCGGTGCGGAAACAAATTTCGCTGAACTGGAGGTTGATTCAGGTGCCCGATTTGGTCCGGGATTACATCATCGTGCATGAATTGATGCATCTGCGGGAGATGAACCACTCGAGTAGGTTCTGGAAATGGGTGCATGAGGCCTTCCCGAGGACGCCGGAAGCTGAACGGTGGTTGAAGGTGAATGCCCTCGTTCTGCGACAGCTTTGACACGGTGCGGGCGCTTCCAAAACTGCTGATCGACCTCGCCGTTACGGCAACAAAGCCTTGTGGAACGAAACCAGCCTGCTAGCGTTAGCTAAAACGTCATTATCCTAAAATTTAGTGCAATTTATCTTAAATCCTCTGCTCTCCCGGGCTGGGAAGCTGTTTCAGCTTTCGCAAGCCGGCCGGAATGACCAT
>JAQGOT010000638.1 GCA_028293465.1 Pedosphaera sp.
AAAGCAGTGAACGATTTCCATGAGCACATCGTCGGCAAACGGAAGGTGGAAATGTTGATGTGGGCCGACCGACTCCTGGACGCCAAGAAACTGGGCTTGTCCAAGTGGGAAGCTGCGGATAACGGCACGCAGGGCGCCATCGACCTTATCCCGAAGGACATCATCATGTGCGACTGGCATTACGAGAAGCAGAGCAGCTATCCGTCGGTGCCGCTGTTGCTGGAAAAGGGGTTTCGCGTTTGGCCATCCGGCTGGCAGCCCCTCGACGCCACCCTGGCCTTCAGCGCGTTCGCACGAGAGCAGAACAACGAACGCCTCGTCGGCTATCTCTGCACGACCTGGGGCAAAACCAAGATCGGCACCGCTGCCCAGTGGCCGCCGATCACCGAACCGCTTAGAGAATGGAAATAAGACAACAGGATTTTTTCTCCACGAAGCTGCCTGCAAAGAATTTCGGCTTTTCGTTTGATACCTAGAACATGAAAGAAATCGTTCCACAACCGCCAGCCATCGTCCACAACGAGGCGGCGGAAATCCAGTCATTGTTCCACCAAAATGTGGTTCCTTCCTACGGTCGCTTCGACTTGGTTCTCAGCCATGGATCGGGCAGCCAAATCTGGGATGTTAGCGGTAAGCGCTATCTGGACTTCGGCGGGGGCATTGCCGTCTGCTCGCTCGGCCATGCCCCGGCGGCCATCACGGAAGCGCTGGTCGAGCAATCGCGCAGGCTTGTTCACGTCTCCAATTTCTATTATCACGCCCCTCAGGGGCGGTTGGCGCAGGCGCTCGCCAGCCTGATCGGTCCAGGCAAATGTTTCTTTTCCAACAGCGGCGTGGAGGCCAACGAAGGCCTGTTCAAGCTGGCCCGCAAGTTCGGTCACGATGAAGGACGCTTCGAAATCATCACCACCGTTAATTCGTTTCATGGCCGGACCCTTGCGGCCATTGCCGCCACCGGGCAGGAGAAGGTCAAGAAAGGGTTTGAACCCGCGGTGCCCGGCTTTCGCCATGTGCCATACAATGACCTCGCGGCGATGCGGGCCGCCATCTCACCGGCGACCGTGGCCATCATGATCGAAGGTGTCCAAGGCGAAGGCGGCGTCACGCCTGCCACTCCTGAGTATCTCCTCGGCCTGCGCCAACTCTGCGATGAAAAGAAACTGCTGCTCCTCATGGACAGTGTCCAATGCGGCCATTTCCGCACCGGCCGGTTTCAGAGCTATCAACGAATTCTCGAAGGTGTTCCCGGTGGCGACAAATTCATGCCGGATGCCCTCTCGATGGCGAAGTCTCTCGGCGGCGGTTTTCCCATCGGCGCATTCTGGGTGCGTCAGCCCTACGCTGATTTGCTCGGGGCCGGCTCGCATGGCACCACTTACGGTGGTTCTCCGCTGGCCTGCGCCGTCGCCCTCAAGATCCTTGAAGTCATTCAGCACGAGAAACTCGTGGATAACGCCCGCGAAGTGGGCGGCTTCCTCAAGACCCGTTTGCAGGAGTTGGGCCAAAAATACCCCGGCATCATTCAGACCGTGCGCGGGCTCGGCTTGATGATCGGCATGGAACTGGCCTCGAACATCCCTGCATTCGCCGGTGAGGGCAAGACTCCCGCGGTGCGATTCACCAACTTGCTGCATGCCGCCGGGCTGCTGGCGATTCCAGCCGGCACCCAGATCATACGCTTCCTGCCCGCGCTGAATCTGCACCGCAACGAGGCGGAAGAGGGATTGAAAATCATTGAATCCGTGGTGGCAAACCTCGCCGGATGAAGACGCTGGTGGTCGCAACGGCCGCAATCACCCTTCCGGCAAAAACACTGCGGCAAATCCGGGAGTTAATGAAATCTGAGATTGGCTTATGAGAAACTTGTTAAGCATTGAAGCAATGACGCAGGCGGACATGGAAAAAATCGTGGCCGCCTCCGGCCCCATGAAAAGAGAACGCGGCCATCACCAACGGCAGCCGCTGGCGGGAAAGAGTTGGGCATTGATTTTTTGCAAATCCTCCACCCGCACCCGGGTTTCCTTCGAGGTGGGCATTCGCGAGTTGGGCGGCCAGGTGCTGTTTCTCAACCCAAACGATATCCAGCTCGGTCGCGGCGAACCCATCAAAGACACCGCGCGTGTGCTTGGCCGCATGATTCACGGCGCGGTGATCCGCACCTTTGCGCAGGCCGACGTCGAGGATTTCGCCCGGTTCTCCGCCATCCCCACCATCAATGCGCTCACTGACGACGAGCATCCCTGCCAGATCCTGACGGACATCTTCACCTTCGAGGAAAAGCGCGGTCCGATCCGGGGCAAAGTGGTCACCTTCGTTGGCGATGGGGCGAACAACATGACCAACTCCTGGATTTTTGCGGCGGCAAAACTCGGTTTCGAATTCCGCGTGGCCGCCCCCAAGGGTTACCAACCTTCCCCCGACATTCTCACCCGGGCTGGCGGAAAGATCGTCGTTACTGACGATGTCAAAGCCGCCGCCACCGGCACCGATCTGCTCTACACCGATGTCTGGGTTTCGATGGGCCAGGAAGCTCAATCCGTCGAACGCGTCCAGAAAATGACCGGCTATCAAATCAACCAATCCTTGGTCAAACTGGCCAAGCCGGACGCGCTGGTGATGCATTGCCTGCCGGCCTATCGCGGTAAAGAGATCGACGAAGCGACCTTCGAAGCCAACGCCCAAACCATCTTCGATCAAGCCGAAAACCGCCTGCACGTGCAGAAAGCCATCTTGAATTGGATCGTTTCCTGAGCCTAGGCTCAGCCTCCCGCAATTCAGGCAGCCGTCGCGTAACGCCGCAGGTACTTGACCGCAACCGTCAAATCCTTCGGCCAAGGCGCACTGATGCTGATCGTCTCGCTCGTCACTGGATGCACCAGGGACAACTGCTCGGCATGCAACGCCACGCGGTCGAGCAACGGCCGCTCCGTTTTTTTGGGCTTGAGACGGTAGCCCGACTTCAACCGCGACAACAGCAAGGGAGCCCCGCCATAGAGTTCATCCCCCACAATGGGCAACCCCGCATGCCGCAGATGCACGCGAATCTGGTGCGTGCGTCCCGTCAACGGCAGGCATTTCAACAGCGCGTAACCGGTAAACTTCTCCAGCAACTCAAATTGAGTCCGGGACCGCTTGCCGTTCTTCTCATCCACGCGGACCAGGCCGATCTTCACCGGATGTGGCGCCAGCTTCGCATCCACTTCAAACGCGGGCTTCACGGGCATCCCATGCACCAGTGCTGCATACGTTTTCACCGGCTTTTCCGTGCCGAACAGATTGGCCAGGGCCACCAACGCCGCCTTGGTCTTCGCCAGCAGGATGACACCGCTGGTCTCGAAGTCCAACCGGTGCGCGTTCATCAGGTAGGTTAACCCGCGCGATTTGGCCCAGGGCGTGCCGCGTTCGATGCCCGCATGCAGCAGCTTCATGAGGTTTGGACGTTGCGGATCGTAACGGTCGGGCGAAGTCAACAACCGGCTCGGTTTATCGAGCGCCAGCAGGTGCTCGTCCTCGAACAGAACCGGGATCTCCCAGAACTCATGCGTGGCCGGAGCCGAAAGTTTGATGACCTCGCTCACACCTTTTTAAAATTTAAGCGGGGCTCAGCCCGCCGCCAACCCCTCACTACGATGTCCGCTTCCGGACACCGCTGCGCGCCTGTTGAGCCTGATCCGAGACCTGCTGCAGTTTCTGGCGGAAGCCCGCATCCTGCGTAATCTGTTGGTTGAACCATTGGTTGAAAGCATCGCTTTGCCGCGCCTGCCGCACATAAGCCAGAAATTCCGGCATTTCCTTTTTAACCTGCGCCTCATCCAGCGGCAGCTTCGATTGCACATACAGCGCAAATCCACCTTCACGCGTCGGCATAAACGAGCTCACCTTACCCACCGCCGTGGTAAACGCCGCCTGCTTGAGCGCCCCCAGGCTCAGCCGCTCTTCCAAGTCGGCCGGCAGGCTGCGCGTGCTCAATGAGAACGGCGGCAACGTTTCCGTCTTGGCCTTCGCCTCCGCCGCCACCGCCGCGAACGATTTGCCCGCCGGCAACCCGTTCGTCAAACCATCCGCAAAAGTCTTCCCGGCCTGATACGCGAGCTGCCCCGCCATCCCCCGGCGATAATCCTCCGTCACCTTCGCTTCCACATCCTTCAACGGCGGCTGCTCGCTCGGCACCACCTTCTTCAACGCCAGCACATAAACCCCATCCTCGCCCACGATCGCCCCGCTGAACGGCTCGGTGGCCGACAACGAGAACGCCTGCTTGTCAAACGTCGGCGGAACCTCTTTCTAATCCTGCGGTCCGTGTTCCTGGTCGACCGGCGCCGTGGTGTTCACCGTCAACCCGTGGGTCTTCGCCAAGGCTGCGATATTCCCCGCTTTCCTCGGCACCATCTGATCCAGCTTCACCGCGAACTCATTCGCGGCTCGCCGCGCGATGCCCAAACCGGCATTCCGCAAAATCTCCGCCCGAATCGTGCTTTTGGCCTCCTCCGGCGTCTTCGCCACCAAGGTAAGGTTCGTCCCGTATCGACGCACCTGATCATCCACCAGAGTGTTGAGATTCGTCACTTCCGTCTGCGCCTGCGCCAGGAAATTAGTCACGTTAAACTTCACGTAATCCACCTGCACCCGGTCCGGAATCCGGTAATTCGCCATCGCCCGGCTGTAATACTGCGCCAAAATCTCCGGCGTCACCGTCACGCTCGACAGGTAATTCGTCGCTGGAAAAAGCGCCGCCGTCGCATTGACCTCCTGGTGCTCCTTCCGATAAAGCTCCTCCGCCTCTTGCGGCGTGACCAATTTGCCGCTCAATCCCGCCACCGAATACAACTGCTGCAAGCCCAAGTCATGGTGTAGAAACCGCTCGAAATCGCCCGCCGTCATCCCCTTCGGCTTGAGGATTTTCTCCTCAAAAGTGTCAAACGACAACGAATTGCCCAAAATCTGCCG
>JAQGOT010000650.1 GCA_028293465.1 Pedosphaera sp.
GGACGCCAGCCAACTCATCATGGGCTTCCGGTTGGTTGGAATCCAATCGCAGCACGGCTTTGAATTCATCGACCGACTCGCTCAATGCGCCAAGTTGAGCAAGAACTTTTGCCAGATTATGATGCACCTCGGTGCGGTCGGGTTCGGTGCGCAGGCAGGCTTGATAGTGAAGCGCGGCTTCTTTGAGATTGCCTTGCGAGGCGAGGATGTTCGCCAACTCGAATTGTGCGGGAGCGTAATCCGGCTGGCTGACGAGCGCCGCTTGATAACGGTCCATCGCTTCCCGGAGCTTGCCCTCCCGGGCGGCGATCAACCCAAGATGATACAGCGGCAACGGCGCACCCGGCTGAATTTCCAACGCGGCCTTGAGGTGAACCGCTGCTTCGTCATACCGACCGAGATTGCCCAGCGCTCGGGCCAGATTGTTGTGGCCCACGAAGCGGTTGCTGGTCACCGCCAAAGCATGGGTGAAAAGCGTAATGCCGTTTTTCCACGTGCGCACTTGCAGCCAGGTGAGCACGAGACAGGTTCCCAAAATCACTGTCGTCAGGCCACCGAGGATCAAGCGGCGTTGCGGCCAGCGGGACGCCAAATCGGCCACGCCCCAGACCAACAGGATAAAAATCCCGATCAACGGCAGATACGTGTAACGGTCGGCAGCGGCTTGCAAGCCGACTTGCACCAGCCCGATCACCGGTACCAGCGTCCCCAAAAACCAGAACCAACCCACAACGAGGTAGGGACGCGATTGTCGGCAGATCACGACGGCGATGGTCACCGCCAGCAGCAGCAAGCCCGCCGCGATCACTTGCCAAGAAGACAAAGCCGTCGGCAACGGGTAGAACACCGCGAGGTCGGTCGGCCAAAACACTTTCCGCAGGTAGAACCCATAGGCAAGGAGCGCGTTCGCCGAACGCTCCCGGAAGGGCAGGTCATCAAGCGTCGCCACCGCGCCACCAGCCTTTTGAACCCCCAGCGTCACCACGCTCGAAACCGCCGCCAAGATGAAGAACGGCACTTTCTCCCAAGCGAGCCGGCTCCACGGCACCGCCGGCTTATCAGCCCCCCGGGCGCCACTGCGACCCAACGGCCAGTAGTCCAGGAGCAGCAGCACAAAAGGCAAGGTAACCACCATCGGCTTGGACAACAGTCCCAAAGCAAAGAGCACAAGCGTGAGCAGGTAGCGCTTTGGTTGGGGCCCTTCCACATACTGCACATAAGCCAGCAGTGTCAGCAGCCAGAAGGTGGCGCTCAACACGTCCTTGCGCTCGGCCACCCACGCGACCGATTCCACATGCAACGGGTGCCACGCGAAGAGCGCCGCCACCAAGGCGCTGCGCCAAGTCGCCCCCGTCAACCGCTGGAGCAGTGTGAACAACAGCACCGTGTTGAGCAGATGCAGCAGCAGGCTGCTCAGGTGATGGCCACCCGGGTTGAGGCCGAACACTTGGCAATCCAGCATGTGGGAAATCCAGGTCAGCGGATGCCAGTTGCTTCCGTGCCCGGTCGTGAAGGCCCAGGCCAGCGCTTGGCAGGTCACGCCCCCTTGCACCGGCGGATTTGCGGTCACGTAGGTGGGATCATCGTAAGTGGTGAATTCATAATGAATCACCGGCCCAAAGGCCAGGAGCACACCCAAGGCCAGTCCCAGCCGAAGGAGCCATATCTGTTTGTTAGCGGGACTTGCCATTACATCAGCTCAATCCCATGCCACAAAGGGGGCGTTGACAACAGCAAAATGCTCGCGGCCAAATTAAAAAGGCCGCCCAAACCGGGCGGCCTTGAAATTTGCAAATCGCGAATGCGCCGACTACACCTTCATCCACTGGCGGCTCTTGGCGGATTTCTCCACCGCTTCGAGCACGCGCTGGTTCCTGAGGCCGTCCTCGAACGTCGGTTGCACCGACTTGCCGCCGACGCAGGCATTGACGAAATCGGCGATGGTATGCACGAAAGTGTGTTCGTACCCGATGATGTGCCCGGGCGGCCACCAATTGCCCGCGTAAGGCTGCACTCCGCCCGATTGGGTGACCAAAATATTCCGGAAGCCCTGGCGATCGGCCGGGTTGGTGTTGTCGAAAAATTGCAACCGGTTCATGTCTTCGAAATCGAAGTAAATCGAGCCTTGAGAGCCGTTGATCTCGATTTCGATATGATTCTTGCGACCCAGCGCGAATCTGGTGGCTTCCAGGTTCGCCAACGCGCCGTTCTTGAAACGGCCGATGAACATCGCTGCGTCGTCCACCGTCACCTTACCCATCTTCTGGCCCGACTTGGCGCTCAAACCCTGTCCCTTGCCAGCCGCATCCGGGATCGGGCGCTGCTTGATGAACGTGTTCATCAAACCGGAAACCTCCTGAAATTCACCCACGAGGTAACGGCCCAGATCAATGATGTGCGCGTTGATATCGCCGTTCGCACCACTGCCGCTGACCCCCTTTTGCAGCCGCCAGACCAGCGGGAAGCCCGGGTCCGTCGGCCAATCCTGCGCATAGCGGGCATGGAAATGATAAATTTGCCCGAGCGCCCCTTCCTCAATCATCTTTTTCGCCTGGGCGATGGCGGGAATGCGGCGGTAATTGTGACAGACCATGTTCACCACCTTCGCCTTCTTGACGGCGGCGACCATTTCCTCGCACTGCTTGACCGTGAGACCGAGCGGTTTTTCGCACAGGATATGTTTCCCGGCGCGCGCCGCGGCGATGGCAATCTCGGCATGCGAGTCGTTGGGCGTGTTGATGTCCACGATGTCGATGTCGGGCGAATTGACCACCGCGCGCCAATCCGTGGAGGTCTGCTGCCAGCCCAGTTGGGTGCGGGCGGCTTCCACACCGGCGGGATCGCGGCCACAGACCGTGTGCATCTCAATCGCCGCTTTCAACGGAAAAAAATGAGGAGCCTGACGCCAGGCGTTGGAATGGGCTTTGCCCATGAAGCGATACCCGATCATGCCGACCCGCAGTGTTCTATCCATAAAAGTAAAGTTGGTGTTGAATTAGCCGGGGGCAACTTTATAGTTTCCACGGATTTCAAGTCAACCGGTGACTTGCGGTCGGACGCGGATTTGGCGGACCGGTTGAAAGCGGGTGCGCGAGCCGGGCGACCGCCTGAGTTGATCCCGGGCATCGGGGCTGAAATCCGCATCAATATTATGCCTTTTACCGCCGCCGAAATCGCCAGCCAACTCCAAGGTGAAGTCCTTGGTGAGGCCTCACTCGCCTTGACCGGCTTCGCCCCGGCCGATCGCGCTCAACCGGGCGACCTTACCTTTGCGGAGAACGAGGACTATTTTGCACGGGCTGAAACCAGCGCCGCCTCAGCCATTTTGGTGGACGGCAATTTTACCTCCCAGAAGAAAGTCCTCATCCGCGTCCCCAACGCCCGCATCGCCTTCGCCAAGGTCCTGCCGCTCTTTTTTCCCGAACCCGTTTTCCCCGCCGGCATTCATCCAACTGCGGTGGTCGCGCCGTCGGCCCAGATTGATCCGACCGCCCATATCGGGCCGCATTGCATCGTCGGCGAGCAGGTGCGCATCGGTGCCCGTGTTGTGTTGCAGGGCGGCGATTTTGTCGGACCCGGCTCTTCCTTGGGGGACGACACGAACATTTTTCCCAATGTCACCATCTACTCCCGCAGCCAGCTTGGACAGCGGGTGCGGATTCATTCCGGCACGGTGATCGGTTCGGACGGGTTTGGTTACGTATTCGACCAAGGCGCGCACCGCAAAGTGCCGCAGATTGGCAACGTTATCATCGGTGATGACGTGGAAATCGGCGCCAATGTCACCGTGGACCGCGGCGCACTGGGACCCACGACCATCGGCAAGGGCACGAAAATAGACAACCTCGTCCAAGTGGCGCACAACGTGACCATTGGCGATCATTGCCTGCTCGTGTCCCAAGTGGGCGTGGCTGGCAGCACCCGCATGGGCAACTACGTGATTCTCGGCGGGCAAGTGGGCTTGGCCGGCCATCTGAAGCTCGGTGACCGCGTGACCGTCGCCGCCCAATCCGGTGTGATGCATGATTTGCCGGCCGGCGAAAAAGTGCTGGGTACTCCGGCGGTTCCCGATCGGCAAGCCAAGCGCCAGCTTATCGCCATCCAGCAATTGCCCGAGTTGATTCGTCGCGTCCGGGAGTTGGAAAGAAAATTGAGCTCCGGCGCCGGTGAAAATGCGCCGAAAAAAGAATAATTTTTCCTTCGACGCAGCAAATTCTTGCGCTTTCTGATTGACCACCGGGGGGTGTTTATGCCGTGATGATAGACCGTTGCCACAGGCAACTAATCAGATGGCAAAAGTTTCGGTAAGAAACGGGAACGGCTCGCGTTCTCCTGCAACGACTAAGTACGACGCGCATCATACGGTTCTTTCGAAGACCTATGGTGCGTTGGCGGACTTGCGTCGCGAACTGGCTGATTCCAAGGTCGCCGTCGCGCAGCGCACCGAGGTCCTCACCCAATTTTCCAATTGCACCGACTCGCAACGCGCCTGGCTTTTGCTGGAGGATTACTTCGAAAAGCTCTCCCTCTCGCGCAAGGACTTCGCCGGCGAGGATTGGTGGCCGCGTTTGATGGCGGCCGAGAGCAAAGCCCGTTTGGATCAACTGGCTTTCCTGTTTCTGCGCGCCCACCGTCCGTTGCCAACCGAATTGTTGCCCCACGCCAATCTGGACCACTTTGCGGAGGTCGAGGAGGCGGAGCAGGATCAACAACTCGTCCGGCAACTGGAGCACTGGCTGTTCCCGCCGATGCCGACCCACCTCGATTCCCCGCGCGCAGCGTTGCGGGTGATGTGTCGCACGCAACCCGACAGCGAGCACCCCGCGCGGCACCGGTTGGGCGTGCAATTTCAACTCTTCCGCTCCCGAACCGGTGAGAAGCACAAGACGCTCAGTGAAATCCTGGAACTGACCACCCGCGCCGCGCACGAACAGGAATTGTTTCAGCCCTCGGATTGGGAATTCATCCAATGGCTGAGCGAAACCCATGGCGGGCGCAAGGATGGTGAGGAGATCCTCGTGCTCTCTGAGTTGGAGTTGTTGCAATGGCTGGCGCGCTGGGGACAGGGCTCGCGGCTGGAATCCGCCACCGGCCCCGGGACGTTGAAATTTCATGGCCAGGTCGCCGAGTTGACCCCGCACCTGGAAAGCGGCGAGGCCGAACTTTTCTTCACCCACCGCCTCACGTTGGCCAACCACGAAGTCCATCCGCTGACCGAGGTGCAGTTTTTCTCAAGTCGTCCGCCCCTGGCGCTCGTGGGTTCCACGTTCTACTTGTTGCGCAACGCGCCGCCACCGGCGTTGCTTGAGCATTGGGCGAAAAAGCCCGCCATGCCCGTGCGCAAGCTCAGTCATCGCCTGCTCAAGCAATTGCGCAAAGCCCGCTCGGTGGCGGGTGTGGATTGGGAACAACTGTGCGTTGCCCATCCCGCCGTGCCCCAGTTTGTTTTCGAACTGCTGGATGACACCGTGCGCCTGCGTCTGCTGGCCCGCAGCGAGCGAGATCATAGTGTTTGGATCTGGAACGGGCATGAATGGCAACCCAACGAACCGCGCAAAAATCACTACGAAAAACCGGAAATTCTCGATGACCCGCGTCTCGAGCCGGTGGCCCAG
>JAQGOT010000661.1 GCA_028293465.1 Pedosphaera sp.
GTGGTCATCAATATTCCTCTTTCATTGCTCGGGGCCGTTCTGGCGCTCTGGATCAGCCATCAAACCGTCAACATCATGACGCTGGGCGGGTTGGCTCTGGCCGTCGGCATCCTGGTGGATGAGGCCACCGTCGCGATCGAAAACATCCACACCCATCTGGCGCGCGGCCAGCCGCTTTCCCTGGCCGCTTTGGACGCCACGACGGAGACGGCCATTCCCCGGTTCCTGGCTATGCTCTGCATCCTCGCGGTGTTTACCCCGGCCTTCTTCATGGTCGGCGCCGCCCGGGCGCTGTTTGTACCGCTGTCGCTGGCGGTGGGTTTTTCGATGATCACTTCCTTTCTTTTGTCCAGCAGCCTGGTCCCCATCCTCTCGATTTGGGTTCTCCGCCATCGGGGCAAAGGGGGCGGTCAGGAAGCGCCTCAAAACTCACCTCCGGCGTCTGATCAGTCTCACGAAAACACCGCTTTCACCCGGTTTCAAAACCGCTTCGCCAGCTTTGCCCGGAGAGTGGTGCGGTTACGTTGGCTGGTCGTCCCTGCCTACCTGGTTGTGGCCGCGGCCATCATCCTGGTGGTTGGCCGGCGGCTGGGAACTGAAATCTTTCCCAGAGTGGATGCGGGCCAGTTTCAACTACGCCTGCGCGCCCAACCTGGTTCACGGATCGAAGTCACTGAACGCATCGCCACCAATGTGCTGGAGATCGTGAAGCGGGAGGTTGGCCCGGAGAATTACGATGTCAGCCTCGGATTTGTGGGAGTCCATCCCGCCAGCTATCCGATCAACCTGATTTACCTTTGGAACAGCGGTCCGGAGGAGGCCGTGCTGCAGGTGCAATTAAAAAAGAACGCGCCGGTCAAAATTGAATCCTTGAAGGAGCGCCTGCGCAACCGGCTGGCGGAAGCCATGCCCGACGTGAAATTCTCCTTTGAACCGAGCGACATCGTCAGCCGCGTCATGAGCCTGGGTTCGCCCACGCCCGTCGAAGTGGTCGTGAGCGGTCCCAACCTCGCCGCCAGCCTGGAGCATGCCCAAAAGATCCGGGAGCAATTGCTCAAAGTTCCGGCCCTGCGCGACATCCAATTTGGCCAGACGCTGGATTATCCGACCGTGGACATCGGGCTCAACCGGGAACGGGCCGGCATCATGAATGTCAGGATGGACGACGCGAGCCGGTCCCTCGTGGAAGTCACCTCCTCCAGCCGCTTCACGGTGCCCAATTTCTGGGCCGATCCGAACACCGGCGTCAGTTACCAACTGCAAGTGCAGGTTCCCCAGACCAAGGTGACCTCGCTGGAGGACATCAAAAATGTCCCGATTGTCGCACGCGGCGGGAAGGCAGTGCTGCTGCGTAATATTGCCAGCGTGGCCAACGGCACGACCAGCGGCGAATACGACCGCTACAACGGTCAGCGCACGATCAGTGTCACCGCCAATATCGCCGGAAGCACCGATCTGGGCACGGTGTCCAAGCTGGTTCAGCAAGCCATCCGGAATGCCGGCGAGGCACCACCCAAGGTGAGCGTGAACGTGCGCGGCCAGATCGTGCCTTTGCAAGGGATGTTGGACGGCTTGCGGACCGGTCTGATTCTGGCCGTGGTGGTGATCTTTCTGCTGCTGGCCGCCAATTTTCAGTCGCTCAAGCTTTCAGTGATCGTGGTCTCGACCGTTCCGGCGGTGATCGCCGGAGCGGCCGTGGCACTCTGGCTGACCGGCACCACGCTCAATATCCAATCCTTCATGGGGGCCATCATGGCCGTGGGCGTGGCGGTGGCCAACGCGATCCTGCTGGTGACCTTTGCCGAACGCAGCCGGCTCGGCGGCGCGGCTGCCGATGCCGCCGCAATCGAAGGGGTTCGGAGCCGGTTGCGTCCGATTCTCATGACCAGTCTGGCCATGATCGCCGGCATGACCCCCATGGCCATCGGCTTCGGCGAAGGCGGGCAGCAAGCCGCTCCCTTGGGCCGGGCGGTGGTGGGCGGACTGGTCGCGGCGACCTTGGCCACCTTGTTCATCCTGCCCTCGGTATTCGCGCTGGTGCAGAAACGCAGCACCGTCCGCAGCGCGTCCCTGAGTCCCCGGGACCCGCAGAGCAGCTATTTCATCCAGCCTCACAAGCAAACATAGCTTGAACGCCACAGAAGCTACACGTAGTTCACCATCATGAAAAGAAGCCTGCAAAACCTCTCACTTGCTCTGCTGATGCTGATCCTGATGGCAGGGTGCAAACCTTCAAACCCACAGGAGGAGAAGAAGGCAGTTCCTCCGGTTGCGGTAAAATTAATCCAGCCGCACCGGGGCGACATTACGCGCAGCGTCACCCTCCCCGGCAACGTCACTGCCAACCAGCAGGCGGCGCTTTACGCCAAAGTAGCCGGATACTTGAAGACGATCACGGTGGATAAAGGCGACGCGGTGAGGGAAGGGGACTTGCTGGCGGAAATCGAAGTGCCGGAATTGCTCGCCGATCAAGCCAAATTCAAGGCTGAACTGGCGGTTGCGGACATTGATAACCGGCGTACCATCGAAGCGCAGCAAAAGGCACCTGATCTGGTTGTTCGGCAAACCTTGGATGCCACTAAGGGTAGATACGAGGTTGCCAAGGCCAATTTGGACCGGGCCGAAACCCTTCTGGGCTTCTGCAAGCTCAGCGCTCCGTTTTCCGGCGTCATCACGAAACGCTCGGTTGATCCCGGGGCTTTCATTCCCGCCGCCACGTCCGCCAGCGTCGCGCAAACACCCGCGCTGCTCACGTTGATGGACTTCAGCACCGTCCGCATCCAGGTCGCCGTTCCGGAGACCGAAACCGCCTTCATCCACAATGGTGTCCCGGTAAAGGTGACGGTGGAGGAATTGCCGGGCCTCACTTTTTCGGGTGCGGTGACCCGCTACTCCCATTCCTTGGACGAGGCCACCAAAACCATGCTGGCCGAAATCGATATTACCAATCCCAAGGGGGAACTGCTGCCCGGCATGTATGCCACGATCAAGCTCGGCATCGAGACCCGGACCAACGCGCTCCTCATCCCGGTGGAAACATTGGTAGTGGAAAAAGCGGGAAGCTCGGTGTACACGGTGGTGGATGGGAAGGCCAAAAAGGTTCCCGTCAAGACCGGCTTCAACGACGGAGTTTCCGTGGAAATCGTGGACGGATTGAAACCGGATGAGCCGGTGATCCTGGTTGGAAAACAGGCGTTGAACAACAATGGCCAGCCCGTTTCGGTGACGGAAACCAAATGAATACCCGTCGAAGCCTTCACTCTAGTGCACTGCTGCTTTTGGCGAGCACTCTTTTTCTGTTCGTATCGGACGCCCGAGCTCAGAACTCTTCGGCGAGCGCGAACACAAATCGGACCAAACAAGCCGAAACTTATCCGATTGATTTGCCGATGGTTCTGAGGCTGGCCAACGCGCAAAACCTCGACGTGCAAATTGCCCGCCAGAGGTTGGCGGAAGCCAAGGCCACGTACGAGGGCGCAGTGCTCCAATTCTTCCCCTGGCTTTCGCCGGGAGTGACTTACCGGCGGCATGAGAATCTTATCCAGGATGTAGCCGGGAATATGTTTAATGTGAACAAGGAATTGTATGCCCCGGGCCTGACCCTCACCGCCCAAGTGGATGTGGGGGACGCGCTCTACAAATCTCTTGCCGCCCGTCAAAGCCTCCGCGCCGCCGGCCAGGGTGTGGAAGCCCAGCGTCAGGACAGCATCCTTGCGGCTATACAAGGTTATTTTGATCTGGCCAAGGCCCAAGCCGAAGTGGGGGTGGCGACGGAAGCCCGAAGGATTTCCAAAGATCTGGAGCAACAGCTTGGCCATGCCGTCGCCGCTGGAATCGCCTACAAGGGCGATGAACTCAGGGTGAGGGTTCAAACCGGACAGACGGAACTGGCTCTGCGTCGTGTGATGGAGGAGCAGCGCATCGCCGCCGTGCGGCTGGCGGACGTGCTTCATCTGGATTCGGCTGTGGAGTTGCTTGCCAAGGAAACTGAACTCGTGCCCCTCGCCCTGGTGGCCACCAACGCCGCGCTCAGTCCGCTGGTCGAGCAGGCGCTGGCCAAGCGTCCAGAGCTGCGGCAAAGCCAGGCACTGCTTTCGGCGGCAACTTCTGCCAAACAGGGTGCAGTCTATGGGCCGCTGATTCCCTCTCTCGGCGGCCAGGCGTTCATTGGTGGTCTGGGAGGTGGTCGGGACAACACGTCGGGTGTTTTCGGTGAGTCGGAGGACTACTCGGCTTTCCTAAGCTGGCGAGTCGGTCCTGGCGGTCTCTTTGATTTCAGTCGTACGCACCTGGCAAAATCACGCTTGGAAACCGTCCGCTTAAGTAATGAAAAGCTTCATGACAGCGTCACCAGCGAAGTGGTGGCGAATGTCACCAGATTTCGTTCCCTGGCCGATCAGTTGGCCACCACCAAGCGCAACCTGGAAACCGCGATTGATGCTCAGAAGCTCGCCGAGCAGCGCAAGGAATTTGCGGTGGGGGCGGTGTTGGAAGACATCCAGACGCAGCAAGACCTCACCCGGGCGCGGAATGATTTTGTCACCATTGTCGCCGAATACAACAAGGTGCAATACGCGCTGCAGCGGGCCATCGGCAACTCCCTTGTGGAAGCGGAATCGCCCCGGCACTGACCCATCTGGCGGAGTGCGTATCATGGCAGCTTCTGTGCCCGGCGACCCAACCGCGCATCAAGCGACCATGGTCCGGCACCAACGAGCAACAGGAAAATCAATCCCAAAAGCATGGCGTAATCGGTGCGTGCTTCATGTACCATGCTCCAGAAGCCGTATTGAGGTGATTTAGGAAGATTGAACTTCCAAAAACCGTGTCCCAAGAGGACGGGAATCTTGGTCGAAAGAATCGCCACAGAAATATCAATCAGTAATGGAATCACTGCCAGCCTCGTCAGGAAACCAAACAGGATGGAAGCGCCGCAGACAATCTCCACGGCACCAACGAACGGAGCCATCACTTCGGGGGCAGGGATTCCAATTTTGGTGAAACGACCGACTCCCAAGGCATCGGGATAGAGGAACTTCTGGATTCCTTCAGAAAGAAAGACGGCTCCCACAGCCAGGCGAATCAGTATCACCCAAGCGGACGCATTTGTAGAGAAAATGGACTTTACCATCGCTTTCCCTTTCGCACATGATCAAACAAATCAGTCAACATGCGTTCTATTTTTTGCGCGTGCCGCCCGGGATCGTTCTCCGTCTTTGTGTTTGCCATAATACCGGATGAGTCCGGCAGTGTGGTCGAAGACTTCCGGGCTTACATCCTGACGGCCTTCGATGCGACGGATGCCTTCTTCGTAAATCAACAGGCAACGATTGAGGACACCATGCTCCTTCATCAACTCTTCCGGTGCTGTGACTCCTTTATCAGCGTTGATCATTTCAGGCGCGGCTGAGGCGAGTAGCGAGGTTCCTACGACCAAACCGGCGCTGACCGTAAGAAATACCCGACGGTTTACATTATTGTCCATGTGGGTTCCTCATGATTTAAATGGTCATCAGGTTGCCGTTCCGTGGGCTGAGCAACATCCATCAGTTCCGATTCGCGGTCAAACGGGTCGGAAGCGGTTGGTGCCAGATGCCGAGCAGGGGAATACCCCAAGCGGCGCAGAATTTGCGGGGCGGATTATGCGCGCCGACGTTGCGGGCAAGCCGGATGGCTTCGTTGAACCTCATCACGACTTCGCCGGGGCGTGCGCGTTGGATGCAAGCCTTTGGTGCGCACGCCCCGCACGGTCCGACGGGCGGGTTCGGAAAGCCAAATTGGAATCCGGCTCAGGGTAAGGTCCGCGGTCATGTCACGGTTTTTCCACCTTGATGGACTAGCCATTTGGGTAGTTTTGGCTGGCACTGGTTCTCAAAGGTGATTTTGTGCTGTAGGATCCTTCCTAACATTAAATGCCGACACTGATCTCCACAGATTGCATACGGTCTAAGCGCAAAGACAAAATGTCAGCGATTATCAATCTCAGCCGCGCGGGGCCGGGGAATGTTCCTGACCCGACAAGCCATTCAAAGCCATGAAACTCCCCCTGAAACTCACGTTCCTCTTTTATTGCAGCTTGGTATTCGGGGCGAGCGCGGTCGCTCAAAGTAACACCGCCTGGACTTTGGTCTGGTCCGACGAGTTCACGCAAGCCGATGGCAGTTCGCCCGACCCGACGAAATGGGTTTCTGAAACCGGAGCCGGGGGTTGGGGAAACAATGAACTTGAATGCTATACTTCCCAAACCAACAACGTCCGGATTGAGCACGGCCAACTGGTGATCGAAGCCCGCCAGACGAACCATCTCGGCTCCCGTTACACGTCGGGTCGGCTAAAGACCCAAGGCAAGGTGTCGTGGGCGTATGGCCGCATCGAAGCGCGGATCAAGATCCCGCGCGGCCGGGGGATATGGCCTGCATTCTGGTTGTTGGGCACCAACATTCCCGCAGTCAACTGGCCCACGTGCGGAGAGATCGACATCATGGAAAACATCGGTCATGAACCGACGCTGGTTCACGGCACCGCGCATGGGCCGGGTTACTCGGGTGGTGCCGGCATCGGTGCGCCGTATTCGTTGCCGGGCGGGGCATCTTTCGCCGACGATTTTCATGTCTATGCCGTGGAGTGGACGACCAACCAGATCAAGTGGTTTGTGGACGCCCGGCAGTATTTCAGCCTGACTCCGGCGAACCTGCCCAAAGGTGCGCCGTGGGCGTTTGCGGAGCCGCAATTCCTGTTGCTGAACCTGGCCGTGGGCGGGAACTGGCCCGGTAATCCCGATGCCACGACGACGTTTCCGCAACGCATGACGGTGGATTACGTGCGGGTCTATGCGCCCAACCACCAGCCTGCCCGGAGCGCGGAAGCGGCTGCGGATCCCGGCTTGGAGAAAGGGCGATTGGCGGACGGGAGGGCAACTGGCGCGGGGGAAAGCGCGTTGCTCGAACAACGCAGCAACGGTTCGAGGTGAAGAAAAACCCGGGCTTTCGGTGTGGCGGATTGATGTTCATTGACAATCGATGGCCGCGAGGGCAAAAGCTGGGTGAACCCGGACTTTGAGACACCGTTGCTTTGGTTCCGGTTCCGAACGATGCCAAACCAAACCGTGACCAGTTTTCTGCGGCCGCCGGGTCGGCGGTCTGTCTGGCTGCAATTCGCTTTCGCGCTTTTGGTGGCGGCGTTGCATTCCGCGACGGAAGCGCAGGTGCCGGGGGAGGAATTGCGCACGGCGGCGGCGGTGCGGGGTTTGACCGTGGAGCAGGCTCAGGAGCGCAGGTCCGTCCGGCTGCGCGGGGTG
>JAQGOT010000724.1 GCA_028293465.1 Pedosphaera sp.
GCCGCCCAAGGTGAAATTGACGGGCATCACCACCATTTTGGGCAACAAGCGCGCGCTCTTCATGGTTCAGGAAGTCCCGGCGCCAGGCAAAGCGCAGAAAGAGGAATCTTATATTTTAACCGAGGGACAGCGCCAGGGTTTGCTTGAAGTATTGGAGATTGATGAGCGGACGGGCAGAGTCAAAATCAAGAACGATGGGAGCATCTCCGTGGTGACCTTTGAAACAGTCAAGCTGCCCGTTGCACCGGTCGGAGTTCCACCCAGCCTGGCCGGAGGCGTGCCGGTGCTTCCTCCGATGCCGAACGCCGTGGCCCCGCATCCCGTCGGCAATCCGACGACACTCCCAACCAGAACTTCACGCACGCCAACAGGTGAACCAGAAACACAATTGAGTCCGGAGGCCCAGGCCATTCTGATGGAAGCGGAGCGGGAACGCGCGCGCTCCGCAGGCGAAGCGGCGAAAATGTCGCCTTTGCCACCCACGGGCGTCATGCCGAATTCGCCACCTTCCCTGTTGCGCAACCGGCAATCCAACCCGGCCAGTCTTCCCAGTCTGCCGGTTCATTAGCGCCTATCATGGCCGACGAGTCATGAAGGTGATCTGAGCATGGAATCTCTCCCTGCCTTTTCGCGGTTTTCAGGACGACGCCGCGAGGCGTCAGGGACGAACCGTCCGGAAAAACTGTTTCGGGAGATTGTTGGTGAGGTTATTCGTGAGGATTAAAGAGATCACACCGTTGGTTGCCTGGTTCGTGTAAATGTCATGCCAGTTCGTCGGGCTCGACAGGTTCGTGGAGGCTTGAACCCGATAAGTCCAATTCGTAAAGGCCTGGAAGGAGAGTTGGAAGGTTTGGTTGGTCGCGTTGGTCGGGCCGGTGAGCGTCCCCTTCCCCATGATGATTTGCGTACCCGATACCGTGGCCGTGAAGTTTATGCCGCCGACGCTGTTTGTAGTGATGGAGACGGGGAGACTTGCGGGAGTAAAAAACCCTGATGGTTGAGCAGTGATAATATAATTCGTACCACCAGGCAGGTTCGAGAAAGCATATTGCCCGTTCACATCAGTGGTGGTCGGCGGCAGCGTGAGGCCACCACCGGTCAGATTCAGGGACAAGCCGGCAATATTGTTGGTGCCAACGGTCACGTGGCCGGAAATGGCAAAGAAGATGGAGCCAGACTCGAAGGCCCCGATATCGTAATTTGTTCCCTGTGGACGGAATGCGCCGCGTTGATCGAAAGGCAATGGCGTAACGCTCCCCTTGTCGAGCGCGGGGCTGCCGGACAGGAGCGCCAGAGTGAGGGTCGGCCCGCCGTTGTTAAACGGAATGCCCAACTTGGGGTTCAAATTCACGCGGCTGTTGGCCCCAAGAACCGGGGTGGCGTCGGAGCTGATGTTAAAGCCACGATCAGTGATGGTGCCAAAGCCGTTCATGCCGTTCACACCAGCCGCGAGGATGGAATTCTGAAGGGAAAAGACGCCGGCGAGATTCGCGATGTTATCACCGCGTCCAACCCCGGGCGCACCGTCGGAACCCGTGAAAGGCCCGGCACCTGCCAGGCCGTTGGGACCCCCAACCGCCGAACCGCCGGAGAGCGTGCAGTTGGTCACACCCAATGAACCCGCGTTGTAAAGGTTACCACCATAGCCGGTTCCCCCGTTGCCGCCGCTGCCGCCCGTGAAATCGCCCAGACCGCCGTTGCCACCGGCGCCACCGGTGGCGAGGTTCGCAAAAAAAGTGCTGTTGATGATGGTGCCGGTACCTATGTTGCAAAGCCCCGCGCCCAGACTGGTTGCCCCCGCAGAACCCGGAAGACCATTGTTGCGATTGTTGGCGGTGCCCGCAGTTTGGCTGTTGCCACCCACGGTGGAGTTGTCATCAAACGTGCAATTGACGACCGAGACGATACCTGCGCCGACATTGTAAACTCCGGCACCGGCACCGATCGCCCCCGCTCCGCCCGCTCCGGCATAGCTCTCAAGGCTCCCGCTGCCGTTGGTCCCGCCCACGCCGCCATTTCCGCCGATCGCCTTGTTGCCCGCGAAGGTGCAGTTGGTCAAAAGGAGAATGCCTTGGTTGTAAACTCCGCCGCCGTAACCATTGCCGCCGTTCCCGGCATTGCCACCATTACCCCCGGCAAAGCTGCTGCCGTTACCGCCGGTCCCCCCTGCCCCGCCATTGCCGCCAACGACGGTGTTAGTCAAGACCTTGCAATTCGCCAGGATCAAAGTGCCTTGATTGATGATCGCCCCGCCGGTGGCACCCGCGCCATTTCCGCCAGCCCCACCGGGTTGGCCAGTGGAGCCGTTGCTGCCTTTGGTGCCGGCAGTGCCCACCTTCCCTGTGCTCTGACAGCTAAGAATGGTGAGATTGGTGATCATGCAAGTCACCCCCGAGGGGACAGTCAACATCTGCACCGCGTTGTTGCCGGTGATGGTGACGGTGTGGCCCGAGGCGTCGATGGTCGTGTTAGTGAGGAGGTTCAACGGGGCGGTGAGTGCGACGGTGCCGTCAAAACTCAACGTCACCCTTCCACCACCGTAAAGGGCAGCCTGAAGGTCCGAAGCCGAAGTGGTGGTAACCGTTGCATCGGCCCGCGCGAGCAACTGCCCAAGCAACAGCAATGCGGCAACCCCGCAGTTCACCAGCATACCGCGACGCTGCGCCGCACTTCGATTGGCCCGCATAGGCAAGTTAAACATAAGCTCTCTTCTGATACATCCGCTCCGCCGTTCTAACATCCTGGTCCGCAAATTCGGGTTGCTTTCGATCGCAACCCCCGGCGAACCATCCCGAATCACCGTCTCTTTTTGGCGTCCGCTGCATCCCGCTCCGCCTGGAGGCGGTCTCCTGCTTTAACCCGTTTGGCCTCATCAGCCTGATATTCCGCTTCAAAAGCCCTCACGCCCGGCATGTGATTGCGCTCCTGCGTCGCGACCAAGGCGGCGTCTCCCGGATTCGGCAGAACGGTGGGGCGGATCATGACAATCAGTTCGACCCGCTTATTGGAGTCAGCCGTGCTGCGGAAGAGATAGCCCAAGCCAGGGATATCTTTCAAAATTGGCACCCCGGATTTGTCCTTGGTCTTGGTGGTGCTGATGAATCCGCCGAGGATGATGGTGTCACGGTCCCTGACCGAGACCTTGGCCTGGGCGGTGCGCTTGGTGGTGGTGGGTACCTGGTTGCCGTCAATGGTAGTGGACGGGCCGAGTTGCTGGATGTCCTGGGTGATGTCCATGACCACCAAGCCATCCGGGTTGATCAACGGCGTCACCTGCAGGTTGATACCGACGAAGGTTTGCTGATATTGCGAGCTGGGTGACCCGTTGTACCCGTTGAAAGAAGTTCCCGTCACATACGGCACGGTATCACCGATTTGGAGCGAGGCCGGCACCGCGTGCGAGGTCTGAATGCGCGGGCGCGAAAGGACGTTGACTTTATGATCATCCGCAATGGCGGTCAACGTGGCTTCAAAGTCGTTGCCAAAACTGGCGAAGTAGCTGAATCCACTGGGCAAGGCTCCCGCCGCATTGGTCGCAACACTGGAGAAATTGTTGGCGCTGAGGAAGCCGCCGTTCTTGACGGCGCCGATACCCGAGAAATAATTGCCGGGCGAGCTGGCGCTTTTTTGCAGGTAACTGACCCCCAAGGTTTGGCTGTCGCTCAAGGTCACTTCCATGATGATGGCCTCGATCAATACCTGGGCCAAGACAACGTCCAGTTTGTCGATGATGTTGGTGATCATGTCCATGTCCTGTTTGCCGGCGAACACCAGCAATGAATTGGTCCGTTCGTCGGCGATAATCTTGGTCTGGCCGAGCACCTGAAAGTCGCCGGTGCTGGAGGCTTTCGTCACCAACCGCTGCAAGCGGTCCTGAAAACTGGTGCCGCGGGCACCGGTGGTCGCACCGCCCGGTGAATAACCGGTACTGCCGGGAGTGCCCAATCCGCCCGAGGTTCCGAAACGGCTACCCCCGATGCCACCCCCATTGATACCACCGCCGCCAGCCCCACCAAAGCCACCGCCAATACCGGCGGGCGAGCCGCTGCTGGCGGAACTGTGGCCGATGCTGGTGCCGGTGCCGCCACCGAGGCTGCCCAAGGCGGTGGCGATTTCCGAAGCCAGCGCATACTTGATGGGAATCACCCGCGTCTCATAATCGAGTGGCGTGGTCACATCGATCTGTTCGATGAGTTCGAGGATCCGCTTGGCGTTTTCCGCATAATCGCGGATGATCAGAATCCCGCTGCTGTCGATGGGCATGAGGGAATTGGGAATTTTTGAAAACCCCTGCAAAATGGGTACGAGCTCGCTTGGTTTGGCGTACTTGATCTGCTTGGTAATGGTGACGTACTGCCCCGCTTCAGGCAGTTGGTCCTTATCCGCCGCGGTGGGCTTGGCACCTTCAGTCGGCGCTTGCCCCACCGGGACGGCTTTGACGAATTTGTCACCCACATTAATCATGGTGATGCCATTCATGGACAGCACGC
>JAQGOT010000731.1 GCA_028293465.1 Pedosphaera sp.
CGCCGGGCGAGCCACCAATGCGCCAGCAGACAGGATTGCAAAATCAGGAAGGAAGGAATCACCGGCCAGGTAAGCGTGCTGCAGGCGTAATTCAAACTGGTCACGTAACTGGAAAGGATCAACATGCCCACCGATAAAGCCCCGATGGCAAACAATATTTGGAACGAGCCGGCACCGGCAACCGGTTCAAATCGCAACCAATCTGCCAGCCAAGGCGAAAGCAGCAGGAAACCACCACCAACGGTCAACGCCAACAGCAGAAAAACCGTGCGGGCCGCAGCCAGGAACTTTCGCAATTCTTCCTGTTTGCCCTGCCCCAGATACTGCCCGGCCTGAACGGCCACCGCACCGCCCATGCCCAAATCTCCCAAACCCCCGAGTTGCGCGACAGATTGGAATTGCAGGAAGAGGCCGTTTATCGGCATCCCCATCGCTGGGACCAGCAGGCGGATCCAGAGCAACGACATCAGGCTCATGAGGACGCGCGTGGTCAGGTGCAGGGTGAACGCCAGACGCGAAGAACTGCGCACCTCCCGCAGGCGTTGGCCTAGTCCCCTGCCGGCGGGGCTCACCGGAGTCTCAAGCGTGGCAGGCATAAGCGAAAGTTCGGGGACGGCCAGGCAAATTCATGGTTTAGACTGCTTCTCCGCGCAAAGATTGGCCCCGCCAGACGCCTCGAACGCCGCCGCCGTAAGGCCAAGGCAGTTTGGTTGCGAGGCAATAATTTTGTGCCTGGCGCATGACGAACCAGAGCTCCAGCCAAAGGTTGACCCGACCGCCGGTGATTTCGTTCAAAGAATGCCTCTCCGCAAACCTGGCCGTCACCAACCGTTCCGGCAGGTTCTCCATGCCATGATGCAGGGCAAGGATGACGTTTAGATTCAACGCCGCGCAAGCTGGCAGATGCACGGAGTAGCCACCCGTAGCCAGCCAGGCGACACGATGATACGCGACGCCAAGCAGGTTCCCGATCCAATCCACCCGCGCCGGAAAGTAAGCCAGAAAATCGGTGGGAGTGATTGCAGCTTCGGCAAATGGGGCGCGCAAGGTTTCCGGTCCCCATTCCGTCTGGATTTCAGCATCGCACCGGATAAACCGCGCCCCTGGCCGCTCGTGGATGCACCCTTGGAGCCGCTCGACATACGTGGGCTGCAAGCGTCCGCCCGCCAGCAGCGGCTTAAGCCACGCGGCTTGGGACTGCGCATGTGCCCAGTTCCAGTGCTCGATCCGCCCCAACGCAGCAGGAGGGCGGAGGCGGCGCACGGAAATGCCGGCTGACGCCAGACACTGCTCGGCTGTCGCGATGTGCTCCAGCCCGCTACTGGAAAAATTGTCACTCAAGATCACACCGAAACGGCGATCCGTCTGGGCCGCGAGCGAAGCCACCATGGCGGCCAATTCGGCACCAGGGTTGCGGATCGGGAGGATGATTTCCAGTGCGGGTGTCATGGCTTACTTTTGTGCGAAGTAAGCGCGGATCTCCCGGGCCAACAAGCGGGCGTAAGCCGCTTTGGAGAAAAAAACGCCCTCCGCCCAGGCGCGGTAACCAAGCAACGCATAGTAGGTCAGGGCTTCGCGAAGGGTATCCTTCCTGCGTTGCGGGAGGCTGGTGGAAAAGCGGGCATCGTGGATATTAAAATGACAGAGCGGCTCAGCCAGGCCCAGCACACCGAAGCGCGCGGCCATGGTGCAAAACATCAGGCTGTCCGAGCAGATGGGCAGCGGGGTCGGGTAACCACCCACGCAGATAAAGGCGTCGCGTTCGAAGGCCGCCGCGCTGGGCGGGCCAAATTGCATGCCGTGGCTTAGGACGCGTGACTGCATTTCAGCGGGGCCATAAAATCGCCCGGCCCATGGGCTCGAACTCGTGATAGTGGGATTGTCACCGGGATGCAGCACATAATTGCAGAAGATATACCGGCAATCGGCGTTGGCCGCCATCACGCCGCGGATCTTGCTTACATAATCCCGGTCGAGCCAGTCGCCGGCAAAAAGGGGCTTGAGCCACTCGCAGCCCGACTCAAAATGGGCCCAGTTCCAATGTTCAACCCGGCCCAGCTCGAAGGGCGGACGCACCTGTCGCACGGCAATGTTCACCGCTCGCAGCCGCTCCACCGCCTCGTTAATGAACTCCATTCCCTTGCTGGAATAATTGTCGCTGACCAACACGGAGAAATTCCGACCCGTCTGCGCCGCCAGTGATTCGACCGTTTGCCGAAAAACAGCGGTCGGGTTTCGCAGGGGAAGAATGATTTCAAGCGATTTCATCAAGTATGGCCGACACCTATCCTTGGGCGATGCCTCCGCTGATGACAAGCCATAAAACCCAACCGGCCCGGTTGCCGCCGAGGGATCCGACCACGCTCCCCTTGCGTCAAACCTTTAGTTGCCGCTTGTTTAAAGCGCTTGCATGGCTCATGTTATCCGGCTCTTGGGAACGCCGTTTGTGAAGAAAATAACATGCCTTTTCATGGCAGGGATGCTCCTGCTGATATTGCCACCGGCTCATGGCGGGCAAGCCGGAGAGCTGTTGTGGAGCAGGGTTTTGGGGAATTCGGCGGCCTTCGATTCTTCCGCCGCCATCGCCCCGGACGGCACCGTCTATGTCACCTCATCCAACGCCCGGTTGCAGGCGCTGGATCCGAGCGGCCGGCAAAAGTGGTTTTTCCGAACCGGGTCGGACATCAAATCCTCGCCCGCGATCGGAGACGATGGAACCATCTACTTCGGCAGCCGGGACCGGAAATGTTACGCAGTGACACCTGAGGGCAGGCAGAAATGGTCTTTTCGAGTCGGTGCCTGGGTGGATTCCTCGCCCGCGATTGGCGCGGACGGAACGATCTACTTCGGCTCGTGGGACAACAAATTTTATGCGGTGAATCCCGAGGGCCGTGAGCGGTGGGAATTTGCCACGGAGGGGCCGATTGATTCCTCGCCGGCCATCGGCGCGGATGGGACGATTTATTTCGGCTCGCACGACAAAAAGTTCTACGCGCTCTATCCAGATGGGAAACTCAAATGGGCCTTCGAAACCGGCGGCGCGATCATTTCCTCACCCGCAATCGCTGGTGATGGCACTTTATACATCACTTCTGTCGATGGTAATTTATACGCCGTGACGCCCGAAGGGACGAAAAAGTGGCGCCTGCACACGGGGGGCGTCCGATCCTCCTCGCCGGTTCTTGATGAAGCAGGCCAGATTTACATCGGCGTGAACAACTGCCTCTGGATCGTCAATGCAGCCGGAACGAAAGAGAAGTGGGAATTCTGCGTCAACGATGAAGCCCACACCTTACACATCGATTCTTCACCCGCGATCGTCGCCGACGGTATTTTTATTTTTGGGTCGGACCAAGGGTCTTTATACGGCTTTAGCGCGACGAATAACCCTTCAGAGTGGTCGGTTTCTCTGGGTGGGCGGGTGACCGCGTCGCCAACCATCGCGCCGGACGGCACGGTGTATATCGGCTCCAATGCGACCAAGTTTCATGCAGTCCGGGGCACCAAAGGCTTGGCTAATAGTTCCTGGCCAAAATTCCGCGGAAACCTGCGGCAGACCGGCCGGGTATCAGCCGCACACTGAAACTCCACGCTTTGCCGCAACAGCAGACTTGGCTGTCCGCTCAACCCTTGGCGCGTTGCTTGAAAAAATCGGTTTTCACAAACAGCTTCAAGTCCTCCGGTGTGCCTACACCATACATGCCGTTCAGTTCACGTCCGGTCTTCAGGGTCAAAATCTTTGAGCCCTCGGCGATGAGTTGGTTGTAAGTCGGTGCCACGTAAAACTCATTATTCACCCGCAAATTCGCGGCGATCATCGCGTCCGCCGCCCGAACATAGTCACGGCCTTCCCGGAAATTGTAGATGCCCACCGTCGCTTCGTTGCTGACCACCTGTTTCTCCACCACATCGTTCACGCTGCCATCGGGACGCATCCGGCAATAGGACCACTTGGGATGGTCAGACCAGAAAGTCATGATCAGCCCGCTGACTCCGTCGGCATCGAGGGCGGCGAGGTAATCGTTGATGTCCAATTCAACGAGTTGATCACTGTTGGCGATCATCAGAGGATCGCTTGAATTGATCCACTGCCGCGCCAGGAGCACCGTGCAAGCCGCGCCTTCGGTGACGGCCGATACGGGGACAATTTCGCAACCCGGGCAGAGCCGACGCAATTCCGCGGGCACTTCCGGATAGGCCTGCAGATGTTCGGCCAGGCAGAGGAAAATGAATCGATGCGCCCGGTGCGGACGGATGTTGTCGATCACCCATTGAATCATGGGTCGGCCACCCACCGGGATCAGGGGTTTAGGCGTCGTATAGCCCGCGTTGGCAAACCGGGAGCCCCGCCCGGCCATGGGAATTACAATTTGCAGCGTTTTCATCAAAAGGTTCCGGCTTTATCCTTGGAGGATACGCAAAGTGAAGACAAGCCTGAAAAGAATCGAGGGGCTCCTTTGACAGACAAAAAAACAGCGGCCCCACTCAGGGCCGCCGAACCTAACTGACCATCATTACGGGTTAAGTTCTATCTCAAAACCGGGTTGGAAGAATATGGGGTGTTCACCCCGTATGGCAACTTGCCTGCTGAAACTTCATGCGTTTTTCTATCTCGGGAACGGTGAATTCCATTAAACCGTTGACAGTTTAAAACATCTGTTTTAAATGTATGTTTCAAACATGAGTATTAAGACTCAACCTTCCGACGAAACCGGCCATGACGCCACCCGGCAGCATTTGCTGGAGGCGGCGGGCGAGGTTTTTGCGGAGGTCGGGTTCCGCGCGGCGACGGTGCGGGAAATTTGCCAGCGGGCGGGAGCGAACATCGCCGCGGTGAATTATCATTTTGGCGACAAGGAAACCTTGTACGCCGCCGTCCTGACAGGAAGTTGCCAGGTCAGCATGCAGAAGTACCCGGCTGATATGGGGCTCGCCCCCAACGCCACCGCCGAGCAGCGTTTACACGCTTTCGTTCGTTCCTTCCTATGGCGCATTTTTTCCCATGGCCCGGAAGCACGTCATGGGAAACTCATGGCGCGGGAGATGATCGAACCGACGGCGGCCTTGGATTCCTTGATCAAAGAAAACATCCGCCCAATGTCGATGATCCTCATGGGTATCGTACGTGAATTGCTCGGTGCCAAGGCGGATGAACGAACCGTCCGGCTCTGTGGCACGAGCGTGGTCAGCCAGGTGCTTTTTTATCATCACTGCCGGCCCGTGCTGAGCCGGCTTTATCCCGACGAAAAGTATGACGCTCCGCAGATCGAAGGATTAGCCGATCATATCACCCGTTTTTCGCTCGCAGCGATCAAACAAACGGCCAAGGCCAAATCGGCCGAAGCCAAAAAATAAGCCGAAATCGTCATGTATCGACTGGCCCTCAGAATGCTTCTCGGTGACCGCGCCAAATACGTCATGCTCGTGGGCGGCTTGACGTTCGCCTCACTGCTCATGACCCAGCAATGCGCGGTTTTCTTCGGCCTCCTTTCCTGGACCACCAGCCACATGAGGAACATGCGCGCCTCCATCTGGGTGGTGGACCCGAAGGTGGAACAAATCAATGAGGTCAAACCGATGCGGGATACGGACGTCAACCGGGTGCGCACCGTCACCGGCGTGGCTTACGCCGTCCCACTTTACACCGGGATCATCCAGGCCCGCATCGCCGACGGCAGTTTCAAGCCCATTGAAATGGTCGGCCTTGATGCCACCACGCTGGTGGGGCGGCCGCCGCGAATTTTGTCCGGGCGTTTGGAGGATTTGCGCCTGCCCAATACAGTGATGATCGATGAGCTGGCGGTCCAGCGGTTGAGCCTCAACAAGAACCGCCCGCTCCGCATCGGGGACACGTTCGAAATCAATGACCGGGAGGCGCGCGTCATCGGCATCTGCCGGACGGACCGCCACTTTTTTGGTTACCCTTACGTCTTCACAACCTATGACGAGGCGATGCAATTCGCGCCCCGCACCCGCAAGATGCTCAGCATCGTGCTGGCGGAACCGGCGCCCGGTTGGAGCGCCGCGCAGACCGCTCGGCAGATCGAAAAGGAGACCCAGCTTAAAGCCTATACCGAGGCTGAGTTTGAAAGATCGACCATCAAGTGGTTTTTTCTCAACACCGGTATTCCCGCCTCCTTCGGCACCACGATCCTGCTGGGATTTATTGTCGGCATGGCGATTTCGGGGCAAACATTTTATTCGTTCGTGCTGGAGAACCTGAAACATCTCGGCGCGTTGAAGGCGATGGGTGCCAGTAATGGGTTGCTGGCGCGGATGCTCCTGTTGCAGGCGATGACGGTCGGTATGATCGGCTACGGGCTGGGCGTGGGCCTGACCGTGTTGTTCGGGATCGCCGTGCTCAAGAAAGGGCAGCCGCCATTTTTGATGCCTTATCAGCTTCCCCTGTTCACGCTGGTGGTGATTCTGCTCATCTGCGCCTTCGCCGCGCTGTTGGGCATCCGCAAAATCTATAAACTTGAACCAGCGGTGGTGTTTCGTGGCTGAGATAAATAACAACGGCAACGGTCTCGCGGTCCATGTCCGGAATGTGAGCAAGACATTCGGCACGGGCGAGGCGCGGATCCAGGCGCTCAAGAACGTGGATTTTGACGCGCGCATGGGGGAGATGCTGATGGTGGTCGGCCCCTCGGGCTGCGGCAAGACGACGCTGTTGAGCGTGATCGCCGGCACGTTGCAGTTCGACGGTGGGGACATTGAGGTGTTCAAGACGCGCTTGCACGAGCTCAAACAACGAGACATCACGGAATTTCGCAAACGGACCGTCGGCTTTATTTTCCAGCAATTTAATCTGATCCCCACCCTCTCCCTGATGGAGAACGTCAGCGTGCCGCTGCTCATCAACGGGGTCCGCCGTTCAGCGGCGGAAAAAAAAGCGCGGGAGTTGCTCGAACAATTGGGGCTGGGGGGCCGGGAAAAGGATCTGCCCACCCTGCTCTCCGGCGGACAACAGCAGCGCGTGGCGATCGCGCGCGCGCTCGTGCATGATCCCAAGCTGGTGATCTGCGACGAACCCACCTCCGCGCTGGACAAGGATACCGGGGCCCAGATCATGGAATTGTTGCGTGAAGTGGCGCGACATCGGGATCGCTGTGTCATCGTGGTGACGCACGACAACCGGGTGTTCAAATACGCGGACCGTATGACCGAGATGGAGGATGGCCGCGTGGCCCGGGTGCACGAGACTTACAGCGAGTACAAGCAGGACGGAGGAATTTAATTATGCTATTCAAAAAGGTCAGTTTCTATCTGGCAATCGGCGGCATCCTGGGAACCGTGTGGCTGGTGCAAGAATTGCGAAAAACGCCGCCGCGGCCCGAACCCGCGCAACAACCGGCACGCTCACCGTACAGCAACGCGGTGGCCGCCACGGGCATTATTGAGGCTGCGCGCGAGAATGTGAAGATCGGCGCGCCCAAGGGCGGATTGATCCAAAAGATTTGCGTGCAAATCGGCTCCCAAGTCAAGGCGGGCGAACCGATGCTGAAACTGGACGAGCGCGAAACATGGGCGCAGTTGCAAACCATGTCGGCGCAAGTCGAGGCCATGCGCGCGTCGTTGCAGAGCGAAAAAGTGCTGGCCGCCGATGCCGCCGACCAGTTCAAGCGGACCGACAATCTCGAAAAGCAGAACGTGGCTTCCGTGGACGAGCGCACCCGCAAACATTTCAGCCTGCAAAGCATGGAAGCGCGCGTGGCCAAGATCGAGGCGGACATCAAAGCCGCCGAGGCGCAGGTGGGACTGGCGCAAACCAATTTGGAAATCCTCACCATCCGCGCGCCGCGAGACGGCACCGTCCTGCAATTGAACGTCCGGGAGGGGGAATATGCCGGCCTCACGCCCACGGAACCGCTCATGATTCTGGGCGACACGGAGCACCTGCAAATCCGCGCGGATGTGGATGAGCAAAACGCGCCGCTGGTGGTGGCCAACCAGCCGGCGGTGGCGTTTTTGAAAGGTGACACGCAGAACCCAATTCCGCTACGCTTTGTGCGCATCGAGCCGTTTGTGGTCCCGAAGCGGTCCCTGACCGGCGACAGCGCGGAGCGGGTGGACCCCCGGGTGTTGCAGATTATTTTTGAACTGGATCGCCCGACCACGCCTTTGTATGTAGGACAGCAGATGGATGTATTTATTCAGCGACCGGCCAGCGCGGCGGTGGCAAAAAATCCGTGACCGATGCGGCGATCAGAAACGAACCTAACTAAAGCACTTTTCATGATGAGACTCTCAACAAAGTCTGAGGCACCCGCCAGGGCGTTCCCGATGATTTTGGCGGCCGCGCTGCTGGTGACCGCCGCCCTGCCCTTGGCGGCAGCGGAAACCGAGACCAACAACATCCCGCCCTGGATCTCCCGGCCATTGTCGTTGACGGAGGCCATCAATCTGGCATTGAAACAAAATGGGAATATCCTGCGCGGTCAAAGCGACTTGGAAGCGCAGTATGGCGTGGTTATCCAGACCCGGGCCGTCGTGTTTCCCCGCTTGGGAGTCTCGGGGAATTACCAAACCACCAGCGCCACGGAGGTCTTTCCCTTCCCCGGAGCTCCGCCGGCCCAACACCAGACCTGGGTGGCCAACATCCAGGTG
>JAQGOT010000757.1 GCA_028293465.1 Pedosphaera sp.
GTCGAACCGCCGAAGCACATGAAAGGCGGGTTGAAGTTCCCGGCTACATAACAGTTCCCCGATCGATCCAAGGCCAACCGGGTATCATATGGAATGTTCGCGCCTCCTTTTTCCCTCCCGGTATTAGCCCAAAGCACATTCCCCGCGGTATCATATTTTACGAGGAAATATTGGTATTGAGAATTCAGATTGTATGGATCCACCTTGTAGAGGATCGCATTCCCAAATTTGGCCACAGTTCCGTGAAAGGTGCCGCTTACCACACAGTTTCCCTCGGCGTCCGTTATGATGGCGCTGGCCACGTCGTCCGGATAACTGCCGCCACCGCTGCCGCCGCCTCTGGCCCACAGTGCGTTGCCATCCGGATCGTATTTCGCCACAAACACGTCCGTGACCGCACCGAGATTCGTTATCGACAGGCCTCCGAAACTCGCCGTTACACCGCTAAACCCACCTGTTACATAACAATTTCCAGCCGCGTCCGTGCTCACACCAGTGGCTTGATACGCTCCACCGCCGCTTCCCACTTCGTTTTGCCTGGCCCAGATCACGTTCCCGTTGGGATCATATTTCGCCCAGAATGCCGTCGCGGTGACGTTGGTAAGCGTGATGCCATGCAGGTCGATCCCATTTTGATATCGCCCCCCCAGAAAAAGGTTGCCCGCTGCGTCCAACGCGATGCCTCCGACGCCCAAATAATTACCGAAAGCCGAAGCTTCCCTGGCCCAAACCACATTTCCAAGCGGGTCATATTTCGCGATAAAAATGAATGTGCTTGCGATGCCGTTGTTGGTGAGTGTGGCACTGTCAAAAGCACCACGACTGCCGCCAATGGAACCGGCAATATAACAGTTGCCAGCCGCATCCAATGCAATCTGGCTCGCGTAATCATAGTTCGTCCCTCCACCGCTTTTCACCCAGAGCAAACCGCCTTGTGGATCGTATTTGGCTACGAAAATATCACGACCCGTGCCGCGATTGGTTAAGCTGACGCCTCCGAACTGAGCGGTTGCTCCATAAGTGCCCAAGACATACGAATTCCCATTTGAGTCCACCGCCACGCTGTTCGCTAAATCCGCGCCCGCGCCACCCCCCCGCCGGACCCAATCTTGCGGCGGCGGTTGGTTGATCGGTGGCGCATTGGACGGGGCAATTGCCAGACTGTGATAAGCCCCGGCCGCCACTGCATCCACTCGGGGAATGTCGGGTGGGGGAATCGCTGGAGTGGGGACTCCCCAAAGCACCATTTTGCCATCGGTTTTCAAGGCCATCCCGTGCCACCAACCCGCCGCAATCGCGACCACATTCTGCAGGTCCGCTGGCACGTTGGCTTGTCCATGGTCGTAAAGGTAAAGGCTGTTGCCTCCCCACGCCACAACCGATCCGTTGGTTTTCAGCGCCAACCAAAATTGATCCGGTCCCGCCAAAGCCACCACGTTGCTCAAGCCACTCGGTATTACGTCGGTCACCCAGGAACTTCCCCAGCCAACCACTGTGCCATCGCCCTTCAGTGCCAAGGCTCCCTCGAGGCTCGCGGTGATGGCCACCACGTTCGACAAACCCGGCGGGACATCGATTTGGCCGTTATTATCACCTCCCCAACCAGTCACTGTTCCGTCGCTCCGGAGCGCGAGACTGTAGCCATGGTCTAAGTCTGGCGCGTCGGCCGGGAAGCCACCCCCCGCGATAGCTACAACATTGGTCAGTCCCTCCGGCACGTCGATTTGCCCATGGCTGTTGTCGCCCCACGCCACGACCGTGCCATCGGCCCGAAGCGCCAGGTTGTGATCTGGACCTGCAGCGATGGCGGTTACGCCGGCGAGTCCCGGCGGCACATTGATTTGACCATAGTTGTTGCCTCCCCAAGCCACGACCGTCCCATCGCTCCGGAGCGCAAGGCTGTGACTTTCGCCGCCGGCAATCGCTATGGCATTGGTCAGATCGGCCGGCACATTGCACTGGCCGGATGCATTGTAGCCCCAAGCCCAAACCCTCCCCGGCGGCACGGCCGAAGCGGACGTCGCCTGGAACACCGCCAAAAACAGGACAGTCGCTTGTATGATTTTGAACCACGGCCAGCGGTCCCCCACCGCTTTGGACTCATTTCTGCCATGAAGTTCGCCGTGCTGATTCACCCGCCTCTTCTGATAATGCATGATTGCCTTGCTTCGATTGACGCCTTCCAAAATGCGGAGAAATGCTGCCAAAACAGCCCCCCACGCCACCACTTGCCAGGGTGATTACTCCTTGCAACGGCCTTTGCTTGAGCAGTTGCGATGCCAGAATGCAGGCAGGAATCCTCCATTGCGAATGGCAAAGGTGACAGACCCGGGGCGGGTCGAAGTAGAACACGCCGTGGCGCTCCGCGCGACTGAACCGCAGGGTTGAAGCAGGCGCTGAAAACTGGGACCGAAGGGAAAGTCGGTGGGGATGCTCAGCCGAGCCGAAACGTAATCCGCGCTTTGGACAAGTCGTACGGCGACAGCTCAATCTTCACCCGGTCCCCACGGTCAGCCGGATGAATCGCTTGCGCATCTTTCCGGAGATATGCGCCAACACCTGATGTTTGTTGTTCAATTCAACGCGGAACATGGTCCCCGCCAACACGGCCAGGACCCTCCCTTCCGTCTCGATACGATCTTCCATGTGCAGTCTAGGTGGTTGAGGTTGTCGTCGTGTGCGTTTGGAAATCTCGAAGCCGGCTCGGAGTTCAAGCTGCAGCCACGCAACCTGAAGCCGGACCTCCGGCGCCAGCCGTTCCCGGCCAATGCCGTGAAGGGCTTTCCAGAACCATTCGTTATAAACCCGGTTTTGATGCTCCGTTCTTAGGTGTTTCCGCTGGGGGACAGAATAGGGTCTTTACCCCATTCCCTTGAGCCCGAAAAATCGCTATGAAAAGGACAGTGTGGTTCCGTGCTTTGGCGCACCATTTTTAGCCGGACACAGGCTGAGAACCCCTCCACCCTCCAGGCTGGCGCAACCCCACGCCGGCCTCATTCTCAGCCTGCTGTCCGTGCCCTTGGCAAACCAGAGGCCACCATCAACCGCCCGGTTCCTTGGACACTGCTCAGCTTCCAACAGCCCACTTGCGCCCGGAACCCTCCCTCGCTAATATGATTCGGGTTGCGCCCGTAGCTCAGTTGGATAGAGCACCTGCCTTCTAAGTCGAAATGGCAACTTGAGCGAGTTTTCCCACTTAAGCCGAAGTTTCCACACCCCAGTAAACATGGGCACATTGCCACTTTTGAGTCTTTTGACCTTTACTCACTTTGCTTCAATTTTAAGCGACCAGTATAGAAGAGCAGTATAGAAAAGCATTTACCGCCAGCCTTTCGCAGGTTGGAGCAGTACCGACCGTCTGACCAGCCCTGAGCTGCAAGGCTTGAATGAATTTCGTTGTGTTAAAATTTGGACTGCACTGCTCGTTTGCCCAAGTTCCTGAATGTTAGCCAGAATCGTTTACCCGGTATTCTTCAAGCCCTTCACAGCTGCTTGTTCGTTGATTTCGAATGCAGTTTCAATGGCATTTTTC
>JAQGOT010000025.1 GCA_028293465.1 Pedosphaera sp.
TCCGCAACCACATCCCTCAACGCCGTATAACGCTGCCGCTGCCCCTGGTGGCTGATGCGGTACTTCTTCCCCAGATTCTCGACCGAGATGATGGCGTCGTCAGACATGGTCTAAAAAGCTAAAATACTGAAATGCTGAAACTCTAAAAAGCTGAAATCTGATATTACTGGCTGCGTTTTCTGAGCTTCGATACGATGGTTGTGAAAATTGCCAGCAGTTCGCTTGTTTCCCGGTGTAGTGCTTCGATCTGCTCGCCTTGAATCCCGCAATCTTCGCGCAGCAACTCGATCCACAACCCGGATTCATCTGCTTCCTGAAGCAATCCGTCCAACTTCGAACAAAATTCTGCATTCGATCGCGCCCGTGAAGCTTCTCGGGAATGTGCGGCAACCGATGTGCCTGATCGTAGCAATTGATGACCGAGCACTTCCACCTCCTTGCGGGCTCGTGGCAAGGCAACGTAAAGCCCGATGACCCCTGAAGCGTAACGCTTCGTTCGTTGCCTTAATTCCTCTGATAAACGGCTCACTCTTACAAAATGCTGAAATTTGAAAAATCTAAAATGCTGAAACCCGTCGTATTTTACCCTTTCAGCTTTTCAGTATTTTAGGTTTTTCAGTTTTTGGCGTTTAGACGTCCAGCTTTCAGATTTTTAGCATTTCAGCTTTTCAGTTTTTAGACGGTCAGTCTTTCAGGCTTCAGTCTTTAACCAGTCAGTTTTCAGCTTTTCAGAATTTTAGTGTTTTAGTCAGTCTTTCGCCAGCCAGCTTTCAGCATTTTAGCTTTTCAGCCTTTCAGCTTTTTCAAATGACGTCCGCAAACGTCTTCTCCATCTTCCTGAAGTACCACACGCCGGTCAGGCAAAGGACCACGGTGATAAAAACTGAAAAACTGAGAGCTGAAATGGAAAGCGGGGACTCGCCCCGTAGCAAAGCCCAACGGAAGCCGTCAATGACCCCGACCATCGGATTGAGGGAATAGAGCAATTGCCATTTCTCAGGGACGATGTTGCTGCTGAAACCAACGGGCGAGACGTAGAGCCCGAATTGCACGATGAACGGGACGATGTATCGGAAGTCCCGGTATTCAACGTTGAGCGCGCAGAGCCATAGTCCAACCCCCATGGCGGCGGCAAACGCCAGGGCAATGAACAGCGGCAGCGTGAAGATGTGCCAGTCGGGCCAGTAGCGATACCAAATCATCATCGCGGCTAGGAGAACAAAGGTGATCAGGAAATCAACAAAACTGGTGATGACCGCGCCCGCCGGGACGATGAGGCGCGGGAAATAAACTTTCGAGATCAGGTTGGCGTTGCTGATCAGGCTGTTGCTCGATTCGCTGAGCGCCGTGGCAAAGAATTGCCAGGGGAGCATGGCGGCGAAGACCATCAGGGGATAAGGCACGGAGCCGGGCGCTTGAAGCTTGGCCACCCGGTTGAAAACGAACACGAAGACCAGCATCGTGAGAAACGGCCGGATGAGCGCCCAGGCGACGCCGATGACCGTTTGCTTGTAGCGCACCAGGATGTCGCGCCAGGCCAGGAAATAAAACAATTCCCGGTAACGCCAGAGGTCGCGCCAATAGTGGCGCTCGGTGCGACCGGCTTCGATGATCAGTTCTTGCATTTGCGAGGGGTACGATTTTATGAGTTCTCAGGCGCCTGAGCGAGAATCTCATCCATGATGGCATGGCATCTTTTTGAATAACTGCCCTGGGAGAAATGGCTCATGCCTTCGGGCACGATGCCTCTGGGCCGCCGGAGCGTCTCCAAAATTCCTGAGTGAACCTCCGCGGAATTCTTGGGATCAACCAATATTCCCATTTCGCCGTTCCGGAGGGCTTCGCGGCTGCCGTCCAGCTTGCTCGCCATCACGGGTATCCCGCAGGCCATTGCTTCCAGCAAAACGATGCCGAAACCTTCGCCCGAACTGGGCATCACATAGGCGTCGGCCAGGCGATAGTGGTCCGCCTTCTCCGCGTCCGAAATCCGACCGGCAAAAATCACGCGCTCCTTGATTCCAAGCTTCACCGCTTTTTGTTCCAAACGGGGCCGGTCAAGCCCATCGCCACAAATAAGGTAGGAGAGATTGGGAATCTGGGGCGTCAGCTTTGGAATGGCCTGCATCACCTCATCAAACCCTTTGTAACGCTCCTCCGAGGCGAGCCTGCCCAGGGTCATCAACACCGTCCGGCCCTGAAGCTGATACCGTTCGAGCAGCGCGGGGCTTTTAGGTCCGGGCTGAAACGCGGAGAGTTCGACGCAGTTCGGCAGAATTAATCCCTGTTCCCACCGCAAGTTCGTCCATTTCAAGAACCGTTCCTTGGTCAAGTTACTGACTGAGATGAAGTGGTCCACGCGGTTAACCAGCTTGTTTACCAGCGGGCTGGTGGTCTTTTGCCAGGCATCAACGCCATGAATCACGAGCACCACCGGAGCCTTCCACAGGCGCTTGGCCATGAAGGCCGCCGGCAGCAGGTTGATGTGCGCGCAGAGGATCAGGCCAGGCGCAGCGGTGGTAGCATGATCGGGGTCGCCGCTGTCCGAATCTCCTGCGGCCGCACGCAGGCCCCACGCGGTTCCGGCGACGGCACGCAGATAACGTGCCTTCCCGCCAAGCCCCTCGGTCAGGTGGATTAATTTCTTGGGCAGCGTGCCGGGAGACTCCGGCATCAGCCGGGGCATGGCATGGACTTGTTTGGTCCCGGGGTAAGCGCAGAGGGCGGTCAAAAAGTCGCGGTTGAATTTGGCAATGCCACCGAAACCGCCGAAGCCGTCCGTGAGCAGCACCAGCAATCTGAGTCCTGAGTTGGGTGTCGTGGATGGATGCTCTGGGCGCATGCCGCGCGAGGAACGCGTGCGGCGGTCAACGACAGTCCCAAGATTAAATCGTGAATAAACATGCCGCGACCAGCCGCGCAGCCCGCGGCCAACGCCTGCCCCCCCGTTTGCCAATTCCACACGCGGGTCAACCATCCATTCACGGACTGGGATGGTGAAGCCGGTCTTGCGCCGATTGAGAATCGAAGCCGGAAGCGGCGAGGTGGGAGTTGACGCCATGTCGCGTTTCGTCGGGGGCGTGTCACCAGCCAGCATCGGTGCGAGCGTTTCGAGCAATTTCGAATCCACCAAGGGTGTGCGTAGTTCCAGGGAATGCGCCATGCTCGCCCAATCTGAGTCCCGCAGCAATTGGTTGCGCATATACCAGCAACTCTCCAGTGCGGAAATTTTTGTGCGTTCGGCTTTCAAGCCGTCGAGCGTTTCTTCCAGACGCAGCAATGGCTGGAGTTCCTGCCAGCCCGCGCGGAGGAGGTCGCCATCCAGGAATTCAGCCAATTCCCACGGCATGAACAACGCCCGCCGCAGCAAATACGCGCCGGCGTAACTTCCCCCATATTCAAACAAGCCCGCGTACTTGGGCGAAGTAAATCGCTTGAGGACCGGATGGGAAAGCACGCGCATCGATTGACCGAAAGCTGGCAGGCCCGTGAAAAAACGGAACGAGTTCACCAGTTTCGGAATCTCTTGGAAGCTGGGGTATCCGCCAAAAAGCTCGTCTCCGCCCAAGCCCGATAGTGCCACCTTGAGCGAAGCGCGGGTCGCCGCCAAGCTGACAAAGTAGGTATTCACCCCGTCAATCGACGGCTGGTCCATGACGTTGAAAAGATGGTCATGGCAAGCATGAAAATCCGCGCGGGTGACCCAGATGGTCTGATGCTCAGTCCCGTATTGGCGCGCCACCAGCTCGGCGAGCGGGACTTCATCATTAGCCGTGCCGCGGTATTCCTCGAACCCGAGCGTGACCGTTTTCAACCGGCCTTGCTCCGCGGCGGCGAGCGCCACCAAGGTGGCCGAATCCAGGCCGGAGGAAAGGAAAACCCCGACGGGCACGTCGGCGATCAAATGGTGCCTTACCGTATCCTGGAGCGAGGAGCGCAGGTAATCCGCTGCGGCCAGCCGGGCCTCGGAATTCGGAATTTCCGCCTGGGCGTGGGTTTTGGTGATGCTGCAAAACGCGGTTGGACGTTTGGAGCCGGCTTCATCAATCCATAATGAGTGGCCGGCCGGCAGCGCCCGGATTCCTCGGTAGAGCGTGTAAGGCTCGGGAATGTTCCCCCAGAGAAAGAATCCGACATGCCCGGCTGGTTCCGGGGCGGTATCCACGTGGCCACCGGCGAGCAGGGTCTTGACTTGGGAGGCTACGCGAATGGCGGTCCCATCATCGGCGTAGTACAGCGGTTTGATCCCGAACGGATCGCGCGCGAGGAAGAGTCCGCGTTTCTGGGCGTCCCAGATGGCGAAGGCATACATCCCGCGCAAATCGCGGACCATGGCCTCGCCCTTTTCGGCGTACAGATGCAGCAGGATCTCGGTGTCACTTTGCGATTGGAAGCAATGTCCCCGCTTTTCCAATTGGGAGCGCAGCTCGCGATAATTGTAGATTTCCCCGTTGAACGTAACGACCAGTGTGCCCTCCGGGTTTTTCATCGGCTGGGCTCCGGTCGGAGATAAATCAATGATGGCTAACCGCCGGTGGCCAAGGCCGACTCGGTGGTCAGCTGAATACCATTCCCCTGCCCCATCCGGCCCACGTGACATCATGTGGTCACGGATGGTGCTCAATTCACCTTTATCCACGGGCTTCCCCGTGCGGTAATTAAAAATGGCGGCGATACCACACATCAGGAGATGGCTTTAAAGGAGGAAGGGAATCCAGGTACGGAGCTCCGCCCCGTCAATTCGCAGCGCGAATTGTCATTCGCCCGACCAGATGCTGCACCCACAATGTTTTTGACTTGCATGGGACCCCTGTTTCCGCCACCCGGCGCTGTCCCTTGGCGCTTGTTTGGAGAGCCGCAAAAACATCACATGAGGGCTGGCCTCAAATCGGCTGTGATGTCGGCCCGGTCCCCTGACCGGGCGACTTTCCAAACACGCTCTTACGTCCTCCGCCCCGGCTAACCTATGGGCGAATCTGCTGCCTTAAAGTTCCGCTCGGCTCCGGGTGTTATACACCCATGAATTTCACGACCAAAGGCAAAAATTTCCGGCTCTTCTCTCCCCAAATCTGGAGCATCGTGATCCGGTCGCTGAGCGTTGCGCGCTCCACTGCCGGCCAATCGGTGCGATTATATCGGTGGGCTGTTTTTGTTCAATAAACATTGAACAAACTTCGGCTGGATTGTGATTGGACCGGCTTTCCAGGGAAGCACCCGGTGCTGTCCGTGCCGCTTTCAAACTTCCGTTCGCGAAACGTCGCGACACCGAAACGGCAGGCTTGACTCCCCGGCGCAGACGAACAAGCTCATGTCCGTGAGTGATTTGCCTTGGTTTGTGGCCCATACCCGGCC
>JAQGOT010000097.1 GCA_028293465.1 Pedosphaera sp.
AACCTGCGTCTCAGGCAAAAGCGCTTTCAGTCGCGCAACACATTCGATGCCCGACATGCCGTCCATATTAATGTCCATGAGCACTACATCCGCCTGGTCGGCGGGCAAACCTTGCAGTGCGGCTTTGGCGCTGCTGTAGGAACTGACACAGCGGAAACCCGGCTGGCCATTCACGAATGTCTCAATGGATTGGCGCAGTTCTTTTTCGTCATCAACGATGGCAACGGTGATCATAATCTGGCGTTGTTTTGCGGCAGCCCCTTCAGAGGAAGAATAAATCGAATGCTGGTTCCTGTTCCCGGCACGGATTCGATGATGCACTCGCCGCCAATGTCTGCGAGGCGCTTGCGCATATTACGCAAGCCGTCATGCGAGTCCTCGACCGGGCCGACAGCCTTCGCTTCTGCTGCGGCCTGATCGATACCTTTGCCGTTGTCATGGACGGCAATTTCAAGGGTTGCGGCGCTGCAAATCATGGAGATTTTGGCACACGTCGCACCCGAATGCTTGAGGATGTTTGTGAGCGCCTCGTGAGTGGCAAGAAACAAATGGTGGCGCGTTTGCGAGGAGAGCAGTTGTTGCGGCATCTGCGCAGGAATGTCCAGTTCGCACTCGATTCCAGTCAATTGAAAATAATCCCCCGCATATTGACCGATGTAAGAAGCGACATGTTCGAGGTGATCGTTATTTGGATTTACCGCCCAAACGATCTCGTCAAGCGCATGAAGGACCTCCCGGGAGGTGCCGGAAATCGAGGTAATCTGGTCCTGCAAATCTTCCGGCTTTAGTTTCCCGGACGAGGCGTGTTCGCTCAGAAAAGAAATTCGGCAGAGTTTCGCGCCCAACTCGTCATGTAAATCCTGGGCGATGCGCGTGCGCTCCCGCTCCAGCACACGTTCCTGCTCCAAACGTTTCAACCGCTGCTGAAGTTTTTTCTGGTCCACAAACCGGACGAGGCCACCGACGGAAACCATCAGCCCAAACAACGAAGGCCCGATGAACCACCAGGTCTGCCAGAAATGCCGCAGCACCTTCAATGAAAGTCCGGCGTCGCTGTCCGTCCAAACTCCTTCGGCATTGCAAGCGATGACGTGAAAGCTGTAGTTGCCTGGCGGTATATAAGTGTAAAGGGCGTTGCGGCCGGTCCCGGCGTCCACCCAATCTGGATCCAGTCCTTCCAACCGGTAGCGAAATCGGATTAGCTCCGGCGCGTCGAAACTCAGACCGGCATAGCGAAATTCGATTCTATGCTTCCCCGGGCTGATGCGAAGCGGTTGAGAGTTCGCTTCGACGGTTGTGGCGTTGTCAACTCGCGTGGCGACGGCCGGACTCAGCGGCTGGAATCCGGGATTGGAAACGCCATCCACGAGAACTTCCTCGAGAACGACACTCGGCATGGGGGTGACCACAGGCTGAGCGCGAGGGTTCACGGCCACTGCGCCCTTTAGTGTGGAGAACCAGAGGAAGCCCGATTTTGTTTTCGCGCCGGCCGGACAGAACCCACCAGTGCACTCATCGGATAAAATTGCCTCATTTCGTCCAAAGACCTGCAAATAAATGTTGGAAGTTCTGCCCGCAGTGAATTCATCCAGATGGTACTTGCTCACGCAGACGATGCCCGCGCTGGTGCCAAGCCAGAGGCGGCTCGAATCGTCTTCAAGAATCTGCGAGACCGTGTTGTCTGGCAGACCTTCACGCGTCGTGAAATTGGCCAGGCTCCCGTCGCGCCAGCGGCCTAACCCCCCGCCGGCCGTGCCGATCCACAATACTCCCTGGGCATCCAAATAAAGTGTGCGAATTATGTCGCTCAACAACCCATGCGCTTTGTCCCAGTGATCGAGCACTCCCTTTTCGAGCCGATACAAGCCCGCCCCGTCGGTGCCGATCCACATTGCTCCGCCAGCTTGAGGCACCAGGGAGGTAATGGCATTTGTCTGTGTAAAATTTGTTTGCGGGCTCCACGCCCCTTCCCACAGTCGCAGGATTTTTCCCTCTCGAGTTCCCACGCACAGCCCTCCCTCCGGGTCTTCGGCCAGGGAGATGACATTGAGGTTTGGCAGTTCAAACGACATCACTTCGTCTGCCGCCGCGATAGGATCCTTGTAACGCAACAGCCCGTTGGCGCCAGCCACCCAGCAAACTCCATCGCGCGTCACGAGCAACGCATTGACCTGCGAATCGCGAGGGGACAGGCCTGCTGCCGGCAGGCGGCTGAAACTTTTTCCGTCCCAGCGATAAACACCACCGCTCGGTTTGACGGCCCAAATCACCCCCGGCGCGACTTCCGCCAAACCATGTACGGCTCCAAAACCAAGCCCTTCGTTTTGTCCGAAGGCAAACAAGCACTTGCGCCGAAGTCGATTCAATCCGGAGTCGGTTCCAACCCACAACTTTCCGTCGCGGCCAACCAGCAATGCTTCGACCACGTTGCCAGCCAGTCCGTCCTTTGCCGGAATGGCCGTGAATTTGCCATCCCTGAACTGGAGCAAGCCTCCCTCTTTCGATGACGCCCAGATTGTCCCGTTGCCTTCCAGCATCAGGGCATTCACGAACGGCTTCGCGAGATGGCGCGGTATGATATAACGATGCCACTGCCCGCCATCGTGGCAGAGGATAAGATTATCACCTGCCCCAATCCAGATTCGCCCGGCCTGATCCACCTGCAGGCAATGCGGGTCCTTGAGCGATTCTTTTTCCGGCCCAGCCGTCAACGGAACAAACCTGCCCTCCACAAATTGAAAGACTCCCTCACCCTTCACCCCGATCCACATGCTGCCTTTTCGATCTTTGAACAGCGTCGTGACCGGCTTGTTTCTGAATTCGCCTGCCGCCCCGAATGGCTCCAACCGCCCCTTTTGGCAAAGCGCCAACCCCGAATCAGTGCCGACCCAAATTTGGCCGTCGTTGTCTTCAGCCAGCGCCGTGATGGAACTTGAGGACAGCCCATCCCGCATCGCGAACCTTGTGACCCGGCCGTTTTCCCAGAGTTCCAAGCCTCCACCAACATGGCCAATCCAGAGGCCACCGCGACTGTCTCCCAAAAGTACGCGCACCGCGCTGTCGCTTAACCCTTCGCGTACGCCGAAAGAGACGAAGCGCAAGCCATCGAATCGCGCCACGCCGTCCTGGCTGCCGGCCCAAATGTAGCCGTCGCGCGTTTGCGCCAGCGCCCGCACCGGGCTTTGCGGCAACCCATGCTCCTTTTGCCACGACCTGAACACGAAGGAATGGACGACGCTTCCGACATCGGGCGTTGCACCGATCGGCCTTGCGCTGCTGGTGTCCACGAAATCGCTGAACGCAGTCGCAATCACCATTTCGCTGAAATTCCATCCGCCGCCCCCGCCACCGTGGCGAAGACGGATTTCGTCGAAGGCTGCGTTGGCATTGAATCGGGTGGTCAGTGTTTCCGGTTGATAAACCTCAGTCGCGCCAGGTCCGAGGTCGGGATTCAGCCAGACGGTCACCAAATCATCTGCACCGGGGACATATTGAACTTTGAACACAAAAGTGACTCCTTCACCTCGCGAGGGGTATCGATAGGTGACCGACGCCATGCCAGATCGGGATTCCGGCCCGTAAGCGCGAAGATCAATGAAGCTGGTGTTTTTGTTGCTGTCGCTTGTCTCGTCCGTGCTGAAAAAGGCGCTGTAAGCCCGAGCCTTCAAGGCTTTGCCCACGCCGAGGTGTTCGGCATCGCCTTCATATAGTTCGAATGCGGCAAAATAATCCTCCGTGCTCAAATCGGAAAACGGATCAACGTGAAATTTGAAATAAAGCGTGTCGGTTGTTGAATCATCGCGCTTGACGGCGCCGCCAAGAATGTCGCTGACAGCTCCGTTTTCATGGGCCAGCACCGTTTCGGAATCACTCCACAATACGACTGCATTGACTGGCGTTGCCAGCGTCATCATCAACCAGGCAAGCAGCAATGGTGCAAAGCCCCCGACGAGGCGCCGCGGGCTCACGCCGAGATTGTAGCCGTCCGCCCCTGGTGGTCCGGCGGAGGCATAAGTCAGGACAAACGAACGGAGCATGGTGTTAAAATATGGGAGGAATATGGAACACGCGCTTTGCGGTTACAAGCAAAGTTGACGACCCTGTGATTTTACGGGCATCGCCGTTGAAAATAGAAGCCTGGACCGTGAAAAGCTCCATAGTT
>JAQGOT010000103.1 GCA_028293465.1 Pedosphaera sp.
CGAACAACAGGATCAGCCACCCGAAGTAAAGTCCCACCATAAACACCGGCACCATGGCCAACCCCTCATAAATCTTGCTGCTGGTCACCACGCGCGAGACGTAAAGCACGCTGAAAACGCTGTTCAAGTGCCACAGAACGCCGCCCACCAAGCCGCCCACCATCGCCGCCTTCCATTGGACCTTCGTGTTCGGCATCAACATATAAAGCAGGGCGAAGGTCAGGCACAGCACCACCACGGGCAAGAGCTGGAACAGCAAATTGAGCACCAGGCCGCCGACAAACGGCATCGAATTGATCAGCCGCTTGGTGGCTTCCAGATGCGGCCCGCTCGTCAATCCCAGCGCCACGACCAGCAGCACCGGCCCGAGCGTGATCACCGCCCAATACTGCACAATGCGCACGAACCAGCTTCGCCCTTGCGCCACCCCCCAAATATCATTGAAGGTCTCTTCAATCCGGCTGAGCATGGAAATCGCCACAAACACCAGCAACACCGTCCCGGTCACTCCCAGCGTGCCGCTGCTGGTATTTTGTATGAAGCCGTTGATGGTATCCGCCACTTGCTTCCGGGCCGCCATGTACCTCGCATCTGCCGAGGGCTGTCCCGAGACGCCATTGGTCTCCCCCGTCCCTGCCTGACCGCGACTGGCATCCGCGGTAATTTCCGGCGCGGAGTTCGTGGGCAGCATCCCCGGCGGCGTTACGCTGTCCACAAATTTATCGATCAATCCGGAAATCCGGTCTTGGCCTTCGTTCTTCAGGATGCTCGTTGAAACACTGAGCGCCACTGCCAGCATCGGGATCAACGCCAGCAACGTCGTGTACGCCAGGGCCGAGGCCCGCACCGGACACCGGTTCCGCACAAAACTCTTCCCCACCATCACCCAAAAGTGCGCAAACCGATATAGCCGCGAAGACTCCCGATTGACCGTGCCAACACCCTTCTCATCGAGAAATTCCTGGCAATGCTCAACGGTCGTTTTGATCTTGGAATACAAGTTTTTCACTAGCCGATGAAACGCTAACAGAGCGTCCCCTCAAGTCAACCGCCGGGCAGGCACCTACTGGGCCGGATGTGGTGCGGGCGAACTTGAGGGTGTGGCAACTGTAGATCTCCGCTCCTTGGAGTGCGGCTTTGCGGTTCATGCGGCTCGGAGCCTGGCTTTTGCAAGTATGGTTGGTGTCGCTTTCCACAGCAGGGGTCAGGCGCACCGGGTTTGCCCGCGCCTGACGGTGGCATTTTATCTTTTAGCATTGGGCCGCGTCGCAGCTCCAGCGTCAACGCGGGCGGGTTTGCATATGGTTTTCCAGCGAAGCGTGCGCCTCAGCCAGATTTGCCAGTTCGTCCGAGAGCTTGAGCCTCAGGTCCAGCGCAGCGCAAAGCGGCCCCAGAATCGGTTCCAAGCGATGGTCATCGACGAGTAATGTCCCGGGCAACGAACCGCCGGCCATCAGGGCTTCGATTAACCCCATCCCCGCAGATTCAGCAAAGGGCAAGGGGGCGAGGGAGAGATCGAATCCGAGCACCAAACCGTCATGATGGTCCACGAGCAGGCCGACCCGGGAACGGCAGGGGCGCCCCTGCTCAATAACCGAACTGCCCAACAACAAACGATGGCCATATTCATAAACCGCCCGCTTGTCCCGTTTCAGGGCGCGCAACTGGGCCAACTGCTGGTTGGTCGCCTGGAAGCCATCGAAGGTTTCGGGAATGGCGATCAGCGGTCGCCATTCCAGGTCTTCGACCCGCAGCGGGCGGTTAGGCATGGGATTGGGCAGGAAGGGGATTTCACCGCGAGGCCGGTTCTCAAAGAGATCGGGGTGTTCGCGGAAAAGGGAGGTGAACGCCGTCAACCGGGGCAGATCCGACAGCAACTGCTGGGCTTCGGTCTGGTCAATGAACCAGGGAAGCCAGCCGGGTTGGACGGATTGAAACTGGGGCCATACCGGGCCGCGTCCCGCGGCCTTGAAATTCAGCGCGTTCAACAAGCTCAACTCCTCCTTGCGGAGCTCCGACTTGCGGACCAGCTCGACTTTCGACGCATCGAGGACGCTAAAATCCTCCGGATCGACGCCCGCGTCCGGGTCGTTCAGAATTTTCAACAGCCAGCGCAGCCCGGAAGGCCGACGGTAAAACGCGACACCGAACACTTCCCCGGCATGGCCCAGGACCGCAGCCAGGCGCATTTCACCGGTGGCGGGATCGATCAATCCGACCACGTCGCTGTCGAACATGTATTCCCAGGGCTTGGACGCCGCGAATTCTGTCGTCGCCGCCAGCAGAGACAGCATCGTTTCGCGGGGAATGGCAGGAGGAGCCGGGTTTGAAGGCATAGGTCTTAATGGGTTTCCCCGAGCGCTCGTTTGATCGGGGCGGTAATTTTACCGAGTTGCTCTGTTTGGTTGCCGGTCAGTCCCACAATCACGACCATATATTTGCATTTGGTTTTCAGCAACCGAGTCAACTCCCACCGGAGGTCCGCACCGTCCCGCTGAGCGCTTGTGTCAGGTCCGCACGGTGGCGTCAATCAAAATGGGGGAGGTTTCAAGTTTCCAGTGTCCAGTTTTCAGTTCGGAGGTCACGTCCTGGGCTCGTGTCGACGGGGTCGGCAGAATGATTGGGTTGGCGGGACCGGGTACTATGAACATGGCGGTCCTACGGCCCTTGGAAATTTTGGATGACGAATTTCGCCCACCAGGGCGGGGCTGGGCGGAAATTGGTTGCCGAACGGGAGCGGCAAATCCACCAAGCCGCCACCCAACTTTGAACTTTAACCCCCTGACTTTTAACTGCTAAACTGGGCCTATGGCTAGAAAAGCAGCGCCGGAACCGGCGCCACATCGCGGCTTTAACGACATCATCGGCATCGTGTTGATGGGCTCCGCCCTGTTGCTGTTGGCCGCCCTCTTCTCTTATCACCCATTCGACACCTCGGACGTCGCCACTCCGCCCAATAACCCGGTCCGCAATGTCATCGGGCCGTTCGGCGCTTGGATGGCCCATAAGTGGCTGCTCTGGGTCGGCTTTTCGGCGTATCTGCTCCCGTTCATCCTGGTCTTCCTCGGGCTCGGCTGCTTTTTTGAACTGCTCTCCTACGTCCGCCGACGCTGGATCTGGACGGTGGTGCTCTTTGTCTGCTGCATGGGGCTGCTTGACCTCTACAGCCCCTGGCTGGAAAACGCCCATAAGAGACTCTGTGTGCCTCCGGGCGGCATCCTGGGTACCAACCTGAATCAACACATCTTCGGTTATTTCGGAACGGTGGGTGCCACGATCATTTTCCTGATGCTTTATTTCATCAGCTTCCTGTTCCTTACCAATTTCCAACTCGGCGATTGGATCCGCGCAATCTGGGCGCGGAAAAATGAGCTCCGCGGCCTGGCCACCACTCCCCCCGCCGCCGTTGCCGGTGCTGGCGCCCGCGGCGGTACTTCTGCGGCTGCCGGGGCGATGACCGCGGAGGAAAAAGCCCTTGAAAAACGCGCCCGTGAGCTGGAAAAACAAGCCCGCAAGTTGCAGGATCAAGTGGACAAGACCAATCCCGGTCTCGGCGCTGACATGCAACCGGTGCCGGAACCCACGGTCCGCGATTTGAGCGTCCCGCAAAGCAAACCGGCGAAAGGAAAGAAACCCGGCTCGTCCGAACCCGCCAAGGAACCCGCCCCTCCCGAGGACGCCATCATCATTCCCGCGCGCGAAATTGCCGCCGCCACGTCCGCCGATGTCCTCGGCAAGAAAACCGACCCGAACCACCGGAACGGCGAATCCAAAGCCGACGAAACCGCCGCTACCGAGGATAAGCCAGGTGAAGTCCCGGGCGAACCGGTGGTGGCGATCGCACCCGCTGCCGTTCCGGGCGCTCCCGCCGCCAGACCCCGGATGGTGCCCAAGAAGCCCAAGCCCATCGCCGTGGCCTCCACGCCGCGCATCGGCAATTACCAGTTGCCCACGATGGATTTCCTCCAGCATCCCGACACCACGCTGAAGCCGACGGAGTCCAAGGAGGAATTGATGGCCAACGCGCGGCTCATGCAGCAGACGCTCGCGCAGTTCGATATCGAGGTGGCCCTGGGCGACATTACCAAGGGCCCGACCATCACCCGCTACGAATTGCATCCCGCGCCCGGTGTGAAGCTGGAGAAAATCACCGCGCTCAACAACAACATCGCCGCCGTGCTCAAGGCGGAGCGCATCAACATCCTCGCGCCGGTTCCCGGCAAAAGCTCCGTGGGCGTGGAAGTGCCCAACGCCGTCAAGACCAAGGTCATCATGCGCGACCTGCTGGAGTCGGATGAATGGGTCAACACCAAGGCCCGCATTCCGCTCGCGCTGGGCAAGGACGTTTACGGTCATCCCATCATTGCCGACCTGGCGGAAATGCCTCACCTGCTCATCGCCGGCAGCACCGGCTCAGGCAAGTCCGTCTGCATCAATTCCATCATCGCCTCGCTCCTCTACAAGTTCTCCCCCGACGAAGTCCGCTTCGTGATGATCGACCCCAAGGTGGTCGAACTGCAGCAATATAACGTGCTGCCGCACCTGGTGGTGCCGGTCGTGACCGATCCCAAAAAGGTGATCCTCGCGCTCCGCTGGGTCGTCAATGAGATGGAGAAGCGCTACCAGATTTTTGCCCGCGTCGGTGTCCGCAACATCAAGTCTTTTAACGAACGGCCCAAGAACAAGCCGATTCCGGTGCAGGAACCGGAATTGCCGCTGATGGCCAAAAAGGAAAAAGTCGAGCCCGGCGCGGATGGTTTTGCCGTGGAAGTGGACGAGGAAATCGTCGTCCCGCGCGAAGAGGACATCGTCATCCCCGAGAAGCTCAGCTACATCGTCGTTATCATCGACGAGTTGGCCGACCTGATGCTCGTGGCGCCGGCCGATGTGGAAATGGCCATCGCCCGCATCACCCAGATGGCGCGCGCGGCGGGCATCCATTGCATCGTCGCCACCCAGCGCCCCAGCGTCGATGTCATCACCGGCGTCATCAAGGCGAACATCCCTGCGCGCATCGCCTTCCAGGTGGCCGCCAAG